>PXAS01000265.1 GCA_003565815.1 PVC group bacterium | reverse complement strand
TGGTTGGAACAGTCCCCGAATCCTTCGGCATCCATTTGTTTGACCATTTTCAGGACGCGACCATGCCGTTCGACTTTGCCCTGCGGCAGCCAGGTGTATTGGGAAACCTTGGCGCCGACGAAGAGGCTGGCGCTGGCGTTGGGACAGGCGGCGACGCAGGCCCCGCACCCGATGCAGGCGGCGGCGTCCATGGCGTGTTCGGCATCATCCTTGTGGATGGGCTGGAGGTTGGCGTCCTGGGCGCTGCCGCTGTTCACGGCCACGAAACCGCCTTTGCCCATGATGCGATCGAAGGCGCTGCGATTCACGACCAAATCCTTGATCAGCGGAAAAGCCTTGGCACGGAAAGGCTCCACGGTGATGGTCTGGCCGTCTTCGAATTGACGCATGCGCACTTCGCAGGTGGGGCAGGCGGCCTTCGGGCCGTGGGCCACGCCGTTGATCACCAGACCACAATTACCGCATATTCCTTCCCGGCAATCACTTTCGAAAGCGACGGGTTCCTGGCCGCCTTTGATCAGCTTTTCGTTGAGGGCGTCGAGCATTTCCAGAAAAGACTGGGAGGGATCGATGCCGTCGATGCTGTAATCGACCAGACGACCGGGCGCGTGGGGGCCGGGTTGTCTCCAAATGCGTAGATTGACTTTCATGAGGGTTCCTTTTTCAATTATTTGTAGCTGCGCTGAGAGGGTTTGACGTATTCGTATTCGAGGGACTCGACACAACGTTCCGGGACCTTGTCCTCCCCGAGGAAACGCCAGGCGGCCACGTGGGTGAAGTTTTTGTCGTCCCGTTTGGCTTCGCCCTCCTTGTCCTGACTTTCCAAGCGGAAATGTCCGCCGCAGGATTCCTTGCGTTCCAGGGCGTCGCGGGCCATGAGTTCGCCGAGTTCCAGGAAATCGGCCACGCGTCCGGCCTTTTCGAGTTCCTTGTTGTAATCGCGGGCATCGCCGGGAATCCGCAGATCCTTCCAAAATTTTTCGCGGATTTTGGGGATATCCTCCAGCGCTTTTTTCAAGCCTTTTTCGCTGCGGGCCATGCCGACTTCATCGATCATGATGTTGCCGAGTTCGCGGTGAATTTCGTCGGCGGTGGTTTCGCCCTGGATGGACATGAGTTTTTCCACGCCTTCCCGCACTTCTTGGATGGCCCGCTCGAATTCGGGCGCGTCGGTGCTCACGGCTTTGGGCTGGGCCGAGGCCAGGTAATTGCCGAGGGTGTAGGGGATCACGAAATATCCGTCGGCCAGACCCTGCATGAGGGCGGAGGCACCGAGGCGGTTGGCGCCGTGATCGGAGAAGTTGGCCTCGCCGAGGGCGAACAGACCGTCAATGGGGGTCATGAGATTGTAATCCACCCAGAGGCCGCCCATGGTGTAGTGGGGGGCGGGGTAGATCATCATCGGCGTTTCGTAGGGATCGTCGCCGGTAATTTCATGGTACATGGCAAAAAGGTTGCCGTAGCGTTGGGCGATGACGTCTTTTCCGAGGCGGTTGATGGCCTCGCCGAAGTCCAAATAAACCGCATAGCCGGTGGGTCCGACGCCGCGTCCTTCGTCGCAAACTTCCTTGGCATTGCGGGAGGCGATGTCGCGGGGCACGAGGTTGCCGAAGGCGGGATATTTGGTTTCCAAGTAGTAGTCGCGTTCCGATTCGGGAATTTCGCTCGGTTTGCGCTCGTCTCCCTTGCGTCTGGGCACCCAGACGCGTCCGTCGTTGCGGAGGGATTCGCTCATGAGGGTGAGTTTGGACTGGGTTTCACCGAAGCGGGGAATGCAGGTGGGGTGAATCTGGGTGTAACAGGGGTTCGCGAAATACGCGCCCCGCTTGTAACAGCGCCAGGCGGCGGTGGCATTGCAGTTCACCGCGTTGGTGCTGAGGTAAAAGACGGTGGAATAGCCGCCGGTGCAGAGCAGGACCGCGTCGGCGGCGTATTTTTCCAATTCGCCGCTCACGAGGTTGCGGGTGATGATGCCGCGGGCCACTCCGTCGACTTTCACGAGGTCGAGCATTTCCCGGCGGGGGAAGAGTTTGACTTTGCCGTCCTCGACCTGGCGCATCAAAGAGCCGTAGGCGCCCAGCAGAAGTTGCTGCCCGGTTTGTCCCCGGGCATAAAAGGTGCGGGAAACCTGGGCGCCGCCGAAGGAACGGTTGGCGAGGGTGCCGCCGTATTCACGGGCAAAAGGTACCCCTTGGGCCACGCACTGGTCGATGATGTTGGTGCTGACCTCCGAAAGGCGGTACACATTGGCTTCGCGGGAACGGAAATCCCCGCCCTTGACGGTGTCATAAAACAGGCGGTAAACGCTGTCGCCATCGTTTTGATAGTTTTTGGCGGCATTGATGCCGCCTTGCGCGGCCACCGAGTGGGCGCGGCGGGGCGAATCCTGAATGCAGAAACTGAGCACGTTGTAACCCAGTTCCCCCAGCGAGGCGGCCGCCGATGCGCCCGCAAGGCCGGTGCCCACCACGATCACGGTGTGCTTGCGCTTGTTGGCCGGGTTGACCAGCTTCATGTTGAATTTGTGGGAAGTCCATTTTTCCTGGACGGGACCGGGGGGGATGTTCGGATTGAGGGGATGTTTGTCACTCATTTGAAAATGCTCCGTGGAAATGCTTGGAAATGTTCAGCCCGCGACGTGGGGCGGGAAGTGGGGGAGGAAGTGGGTGGCGGCGTGTCGAATGGCGTCCGGTCCCAGATTGGGATCAAAAGTCCCGCGCATCATGAAGATGAGAAGGGGAAGGAGGAAGAAACCCACCGAAATGGCAATGGCGATGGCCATGCCGATCAGATTCAAATAGGGCAGGGTGGAGGGGCGCGTGAAGCCAATGCTTTGGAAGGCGCTCCAAATGCCGTGCATCAGGTGCGAGCAGAGGACCCCCATGGCCAGCATGTAGAACAACACATAGCCGAAATTGGCCTGGAATGAACCCACCACGAGCTGATAAACGTTGTTGACTTCCACTCCGCTGGAGAGCCGCATGGTGGCGTCGTGGTCCGCGTATTTGAAGTGATTGAGGTGAACCAGCACGAAAAGAAGGATAATGCCCCCGCTCACCAGCATGTTCAGGGAGTGAAAGCTTTTTTTGCTGGCGCCCCCGGCGTCCGCTTCCACCGCGTACCGGGCGGGGCGGGCGCGCCTTTTGCTCATTTGCACACTGACCGCCGACCAGATGTGCAACAGAAACATGCCGAGGAGTCCGACTTCCGCGAAACGGATGAACATGCCGTGCATGAAGTGGTGCAGGAATTGGGCGTAGGCGTTGAAAACCTCCGGCCCGGCGAACAAGGTCAGGTTCCCGATCAAATGCGCGATCAGAAACATCACCAACGAGAGACCGGTTATCCCGGTGAGCAGCTTCTTGATGACGGATGAGACTTGGATATCTTTGGGGTTGATCATGGTTGAGAAGTTCCTATATGAATGAAAATCCCGGACACCTTAATCTCAGCCGATGATATTGACAAATAAATAACGAAAAAAAGAAACCGTCCCTTGTCCGGGGGAAATTCCCGGACAATCCGAAATTGTCGGGGGACGCTGATTTTCTGCTCAATCCACCCAAAACGCGGCCATGAAGACGCAACAAATCCGATCCCATCCCTTGCTGAGTCAGTTGCCGACATCCATTTTCCGGCATTTGCTGGAAAATGCGGAGCTGGAAACCCACGAAAAAGGCGCCTGCCTGTATCAGCGTGGCGAGAGCTGCAGCTGTTGTTTTCTGATCTTGAGCGGACGCTGCGAAACCTTTGTGCCGACGGAAGGGAGCGGGCGGGAATCCTTGGAAATCCATGGACCGGGCGAAGGCGTTGGCGAGCGCGATGTTTTTCATCATCATCCCCGGTATCGGAACACGGCCATCGTGATTACCGATTGCCTCTTGCTTCGGCTTGACCGTGACCTGCTTCACGGACTCTTTGAATGGAAACCTCGCCTCGTGCCCCTGTTCGAGCAATACCTGCGGGAGAACATGTCTGCGGAGCCAAAGACCCGGGGGGTGGCCCCTTTGGGCCGGGTGGTCGCCCTCGTTTCGCTCGATCCCACCCTTGCCGTGGACCCCACCGCGGAATCTTTGGCCCGTCATCTTGCCGAATGCGTTCCCAATGCCATTCTCGAGCTGTATCTGACCTCCGATGCGACTGGCGTGCCTTTGAACGACTTGGGCGATCTTCAGCCTGAGCCGGGCGGGGATTTTTGCTTTGCCGAACAATTGCGCCCGCGTCCGGGCCCCGGGCGGCGGCACGTGCTGAATCTCCGTCTCCAAGGCGCTCCCGGTGAAGTGGATGCCATCGCCCCGCTGTTGAGTCACGCCGCCAACCATTTCCGTTTCGTTCTGATCAATGGCCATGCGGGAGCGCTTCCCCGCGATCCGCTGGTACACTGTCTGGTGCAGGCGGATGCTTGTTACCTGATGGTGCGCACGCATGAAGCTTCCCTGTCCGAACTCCGGCAACTCGAACGATCTGTTCGTTCCGCCGGCCGCGTCGATTGCGCCCACTTGAATCCCATCGTCTTTTTTCAGCCCGGAGAGCGGGTTCCGGATATCCTCCGGGAAATTCGCGCCCAATGCGGATTGCAGGTGCATTCCTGTGTACGGCCGGGGTCCTCTCCGGGGGGCGGCAATGTGGAGGCCCATGGGCGCAGGCTGGCCCGGGAAATCGCGCGCTGCCGTTTGGGACTGGCGCTGTCCACCGGCGGAGCCTGCGGTTTGGCGCACATTGGGGTTCTGAAGGCTTTGGAGGATGCCGGCATCGAAATTGACCTGGTGGTGGGCGCCAGCATGGGCAGTTACATCGCCGCGATGTGGGGATGTGGAAAATCGCCCGATGAAATGGAGACTCTGGCCCGGAAAGTGCAGGGACGTTGGGGACTTCTGAAGTTAATCGACCCCGTTTTCCCTCCCCGTCGCGGTATTGTCCGGGGCAGACGCGCCCGCCGTTTGCTCGAAAGCGCCATCGGCGACGCGACCTTTTCCGATCTGCTCCATCCCATCCGGATTGTCGCCACCCGGATCCAGCCCCTCTCCGCCCATGTTTTCCGCGAGGGAAAGCTTTCGCGCGTGGTGCAGGCCAGCTCCGCCATGCCCGGCATATGCGTGCCGGTGAAGATCGACGGCATTGAATATACGGATGCGGGGATCTCCGACCCTTTGCCCGTGGATGTGTTGGAGGCCGAGGGCATTGAAACCATGATCGCCGTGGACACGATCCTCGGACCCGACGCCATGCGCGCCGCGACGGAGCGTCAAAACGGCGACCCGTCCGGTTCCGTTTCAACGGACCCCGGGGGGGGAGCGCAAAAACGCCCCGGGTTTTTCAATCGGCATTTCAACTATTTTGCCCCCGGAAACATGCTCAATCTGGTGCTGTGCGGTTTTCGTTCCTGCCAAATCCAGGTGGCGGAGGAAGCGGCCCGGCAAGCCGATATCGTTTTGCGCGTGATCGGACCCGACGATGCCTGGTACGAATTCCACAACCCCGCCAAATACATTGAAGCGGGATATCGGGCCGTCGAAACCCAACTGGAGGAAATTCAGTCCAAAATCCGGGGGCAAGGTGATTTCCCCGGAACCGGGCATGACAAGGCCTCCCGGGGGTACGGCTGATTTTTTGAAAGTTGAAAAAAAGGCCGGCGCAAGGTCTTCCGTAAAAAACTTCGCTTCTTCCTCCACATTCGCGGGTCCCCGCAGGGATCAGCGGGTTTGCAACTCCGATTGCCATCTTCTCAAAAAATCAGCCCTACTCCGGGGGAGCTGAAGGCGAAAAGGATTGGGCCAGCCCTGTTCCCCCCCACCGAGCACTCGTTTTTATCCGGCCGGAATCCCGGCGAAATCGCGCAGGGCATGGGGCAGGTCGCGAATGTCGTCGATGATGGCATTGGCGTGATCGGGATGAAGATGCCGGGGCGTGTTGGGCGGTCGTTTCCAGATGGTGCGCAACCCCGAGCGGGCCGCCGCGAGCAGATCGGTTTCAAGATCATCGCCCACATACACGGCCCGGGCGGCGGAGACGTTCAGCGCCCGCAGCGCCTTTTGAAAGGTTTCCGCGCCCGGTTGGGTTTCCTCCGTGGTTTCATCGACCTGGACCAGGTGGAAATACGGGGCGATGCCCGCGCGCTTGACGTGATGAAGGACGATGCCCGCATTGCCCTGACTCACCAAACCGGTTTTGTAAAGAACGCTCAGGTGTCGCATCAAATTGAGCGCCCCGGGGAAAAGCCGCGGTTCGCCTCCCTGACGGGTATGGAAATCGTTGGCCAAGGAAGGTGCGAGATCCGCGGGAAGCTTCAGTTCCTCGACCACACCCCTGTAGGCCACACCGGCATTCGCGGCGGTATGCAGATGCCGCAACCCGGTTTCCACGTAGGCGCGGGCGGGAATGTGCAGCAATTCGTCGAGAAAGGACTGCCATTGAACGACCAAAAAAGCCTCGCGGGTGGCGCGGCGGTCGAGAAGCGTGTTCTCCCAGTCAAACAAAACGGCGCATGTGCTCGGACGGTCTGTGGATTCCATGGCGGCATTATGGACTTCCCCGACATCGGATGCGATGAAAAAATGACCTGAAAAGGTGAAACTTTGGCCGCAATGCGCTTTTCAGGAAGGAACAACCGCTTTTTGCTTGCAGAAACCGCCTTTGCGCCATAGCCGTTCCCGCATTCTTTTACACACGACGAGGATTACGGACCCCATACAAATATGAACATACACGAATACCAATCCAAAGAACTCTTCCGGGAGGCGGGCATTCCCGTTCCGGAAGGCCGACTGGCCCTGACCGTTGATGAAGCGGTGGCCGCCTTTGAAGAACTCGGCGGCAAGCTTGTCGCCGTCAAAGCCCAGGTGCACGTGGGCGGACGCGGCAAAGCCGGGGGCGTCAAGCTGGCCCGCACCGCCGATGAAGTCCGCGCCGCCGCCGGGGAGATTTTGGGCATGGACATCAAGGGCCATACGGTTCATCGTCTTTGGATCGAAAAGGGCAGCGACATTCAGCGCGAGGCTTACGTCAGCGTGATTCTGGACCGCTCCGCGAAAAACATCGGCTTCATTGTTTCCGCCGAAGGCGGGATGGACATCGAGGAAGTGGCCGCCTCCACCCCCGAAAAAATCCTGCGCTTCGGGTCCGACGATTACAGCTTTCCCGAAAACGACGCCCGCAAGGCCGCCGCGGAACTCTTCGGAGGGCAGGGGGTGGACGCCTGCGTCAACGTCATGCGGAAACTCTTTCAGCTCTTTCTCGACAAGGATTTGTCCCTGGTGGAAATCAATCCCCTGGTGCTCACCGGCGAAGGCGCCGTGGTGGCCCTGGACGGGAAAATCAACATCGACGACAACGCCCTGATGCGGCAACCGGAGTTGCTGGAACTTCGGGACATGAACGAAGAAAGCGAAGCCGAAATCACCGCCAAGGAAAAAGGACTGGCCTTTATCCAGCTCGACGGCGACATCGGCTGCATGGTCAACGGCGCCGGATTGGCCATGGCCACCATGGACATGATCAACCTCTACGGCGGCAAACCCGCCAATTTCCTGGACGTGGGCGGAAGTTCCAACCCCGAAAAAGTGGTGCATGCCTTCAAATACATTCTCGATGGCGGCAACATTTCCGCGGTGCTCATCAATATTTTCGGAGGCATCACCCGTTGTGACGACATTGCCCGCGGGATTTTGAAAGCTTTCGACACCATGGACATTCCCGTGCCCGTCGTGGTGCGCCTCACCGGCACCAATGCCGAAGAGGGCAAGTCCTTGTTGGAAGGGTCCAGCTTGATTCCCGCCTCCAGCTTTGCGGAGGCCGTGCAAAAAACCATCGCTTTGGGCAAAGGAGAAGCGGCATGAGTATTTTAATTGACGAAAACACCAAGATCATTGTTCAAGGCATTACCGGACGCGACGGATCCTTCCACACCGGGCAAATGCTGGAATACGGCGCCAAAATCGTCGGCGGGGTCACCCCCGGCAAAGGCGGACAAGAAACCCGGGGCCTCCCCGTCTTCAACAGCGTGCAAGAAGCCCGGGATGCCGTCGGGTGCGACGCCACCGTCATTTACGTGCCCGCCAAATTCGCCAAGGGCGCCGTGCAGGAAGCCATCGACGCGGAAATCCCGCTCATCATCTGCATCACCGAAGGCGTGCCCGTGAACGACATGGTGGGCTTGTACCATCAGGTCAAAGCCAAAGGGCTGACCCTCATCGGCCCGAACTGCCCCGGACTCATCAGCCCCGGAAAAAGCAAGATCGGCATCATGCCCGGAAGCATTTGCATTCCCGGCAAAATCGGGGTCATCAGCCGTTCCGGCACCCTGACCTACGAAATCGTGCACGCGCTGACGGGGATGGGCATTGGCCAATCCACCTGCGTGGGCATCGGCGGCGATCCCATCGTCGGCTCCAACTTCCGGGATATCCTCGCCCTGTTCGAAGCCGATCCCGAAACCGACGCCGTGGTGTTGGTGGGGGAAATCGGCGGGGATGAAGAAGAGCAAACCGCCGCTTACATCAAAGAAAACATTTCCAAGCCCTGTTTCGCGTACATCGTGGGGGCCAGCGCACCCGAAGGCAAACGCATGGGGCACGCGGGCGCCATCGTGTCCGGCAACGCCGGAACCGCCGAATCCAAACAGAAAGCCTTTGCCGAAGCCGGGGTGCCGGGCGCGAAAACCATTGACGAAGTCGCGGAAATGGTGGCCGCAAAATTCAATTAAAAAAAGCTGGCAAGCGTCCGCAATGTGGTTTACGTTTGCCCAATCAACC
>PXAS01000380.1 GCA_003565815.1 PVC group bacterium | reverse complement strand
GAAAAAACGGATTTGGATCAAATGACCCGGGACGCGGACGAGGAAAGCAGCGACCTCACCATGAAGATCGATCCAGAGGCCCTGCAAACCGGCAACATCGAAAAAACCGATTTGGATCAAATGACCCGGGATGAGGACGCGGAAAGTAGCGACCTCACCATGAAGATCGATCCAGAGGCCCTGCAAACCGGCAACATCGAAAAAACCGATTTGGAAGGCGCGGCTCGGGAGAATGAACCCGAGGAAGACGGCAGTGACCGCACCATGAAAATCGATCCCGCCGCTTTGCAAACCGGCGATATCGGGGAAGCACTCAAAGAAGCGGATCAAGACGACGAACTCCGGAAATTGCAGTCCCAGGAAACCATGCAGATGGATCCGGTCTCCGATGAAGCCATTTCCGAACAAGAGAAACCCAAAAGGGTCAATGTCCCTGATGAGGCCTTTAACGCGGCCACCGTTTCCATGACTTCGGGAGATCATCTGAAAACGGATGAAATTGAAAAGGACAATGCGGAAGGTCCCGTGGACAAACAAACCATGGAAGAGTCGTTCAACGCCCAAACCATGGCCATGGACCAGTCGGAGCTTGAAAAGGAACTGGGCAAGGAAAAAGCCAAGGAAGATGATTCCCTGGACCAAACCATGGATTTGACGGAACAGCGCCCCAAGACCATCCTGATCAAACGGCCCTCACGGGAAGCGCCCGCTTCCGCGCCGACCGTAAAAACGGTCCGGCCCGATGCCCAAACCGTGCGCACCGCCCGCCCCGTGGCCAAGAGCAAACTTTCGGACAAACAGAAGGAAGGCACCAGCCGGGTGGACGTCCCCACCACGGAAGGCAAGACCGTGAAGTTGCGGCGTCCGGGCGCCAGTGGCGCCCGTCCGGGCACACCGGTCTCGCGCGTGGCCTCCGGGGCCGGACTGCAGATGAACGAGGACGGCAGCGTCGTTGCATCCGCACCCAAAAAAGCGCCCACCCTGGGCGCGGGGTGGATGGTCGTTTCCGTCCTGACCTTCCTGCTTGCCGCCGGGGGCATTTATATCGCCGCCGCGATTGAAATGCCCGACCTGCCCATGGCGGGACGTTTGGTGGATGTCAATCAGAACGTCTTGCCGCTTACCCAAGGGCGCTGAAGAGCGCGGCTCCCAAAAGAAATGACGCGCCGGGGTTGACCCGGCGCGTTTCTCTTGTAACTTCAATTTGTCTTTATCAACCCCAATCAATTAATCGAGGAGAGAAACGAATGTCCGGTAAAACCATTGAAGCCAATGCCAACAATTGGCAAACTGAAGTCATTGAATCCGATGTCCCGGTCCTGGTGGACTTTTGGGCGGAATGGTGTGGCCCCTGCCGTGCCATCATCCCCACCCTGGATCAACTTGCCGACGAATATGATGGCAAGCTGAAAGTCGCCAAGGTCAACGTCGACAAAGACCGGGAACTGGCGCAAAAATTCGGCGTGCGTTCCATCCCCTTTTTGCTCGTGATCAAAAACGGTGAGGTCGCGGAACAAATGGTGGGCGCGCTCAGCAAACCGGAGTTTGTTTCCAAACTCCCCCCGCATCTCGCTTGAGCGGGATACGAGGGCGAAACTGATTGTAACCTGGATCCGTGAGGTATCTCACGAATTCAGGTTCAAGGCCTTGCGCTGGATTTCCACAAGTTCCGCGCAGCCTTTTTCCGCCAATTCGAGCATGGCATTGAGTTCCTGGCGTGAATAGGCGCCGTCTTCGGCGGTGCCTTGTACTTCAATGAAGTTTCCTTTGGCCGTCATCACCGTATTTGTATCGGTGCTGGCGGCCACATCTTCTTCATAGCACAAATCCAGCATGGGCGTGCCCTGAACGATCCCGACGCTGATGGCGGCGATTTGCTCGATCAGGGGGTCCTGTTTGAGTTTGCCTTCGGTGATCAGTTTGCGAATGGCCAGGGACAAGGCCACATAGCCGCCGGTAATGGCGGCGGTGCGGGTTCCCCCGTCGGCACGCAACACATCGCAATCGATCCAGACCGTGCGTTGGCCCAGTTTCTTCATGTCCAGGGCGGCACGCAGGGAACGGCCGATGAGGCGTTGGATTTCCATGCTGCGACCATTCGGCTTTGCCCCCTGTCTCTGGGAGCGTTCGTCGGTGGAATAAGGCAACATGGTGTATTCCGCGGTCAACCAGCCGCCGGGAATCTTTTGATATCGCATCCACGGTGGGATTTTATCTTCGATGGTGACGCCGCAAATGACTTGCGTCTTGCCGAAGGAGATCAAACAGGAGCCCGTGGCCGCCGGGGCGATGTCCAATTGCAGGGTCACGGGGCGGAGTTGGTCGGGGCCGCGCAAATCCGTGCGCACGCCGCCAAAAGGATTACCATCCATCATAAATCTAACTTCCCGTATGCGTGAAAAAAAATGGTGCACCCGGCAGGGTTCGAACCTGCAACCTTCGGCTCCGGAGGCCGACGCTCTATCCAGTTGAGCTACGGGTGCGATGAAGACGGCGGGTCTTTAACCTGAAAACCGCCGGAAAAGCAACACGAAAATCGGTTTATCCGTTTTTCGCTTCGAAATCTTTCATAAAGGCAACCAGGGCGTCCACCCCTTCTTCGGGGAAGGCGTTGTAAATGGAGGCGCGGATGCCCCCCACGGAACGATGCCCCTTCAACCCGTCCATCTCCAAGGCTTTCGCTTCTTGGATGAATTGGGCTTCCAGCTCTTCACGGGGCAAGCGCCAGGTGACGTTCATGGTGGAACGAAATTCGGGCAATGCCGTGCCCCGATAAAAGTCACTTCCATCAATCGCGGCGTAGAGTTTCGCGGATTTACGGTTGTTGATCGCCTCCATGGCGGCAACGCCCCCCTGTTTCTTCAGCCAGCGGGTGACCAGACAAAGAATGTAAATGCCGAATGTGGGCGGAGTGTTGTACAGGGATTGGTTTTCGATGTGGGTTTGATAGCGGAACATCATGGGCACCGTGTCCGCGACTTTCGCGGCCAGATCCTTGCGAACAATGACCAACGTGACCCCGGAAGGACCCAGATTTTTTTGGGCGCCGGCGTAGATCAAACCAAACTTGGATACGTCCAGTTCCCGGGAAAGAATGTCGGAGGACATGTCACTCACCAAAGGCGCGTCGCTCTCGGGAAAGATTTTGATTTGCGCGCCGGAAATGGTTTCGTTGGAGGTACAGTGCAAATACGCGGCCCCGGGGGTGAGTTGCAGCTCATCGGCATACGCCTGCCGGGTGGGGATTTCTTTTCCGAAATCCGCGGCCACGTTGACCTTGCCGAAAAATTTCGCCTCGGCGATGGCTTTTTTCGCCCAAGCCCCGGAGTTGATGTAATCGGCGGTTTCTCCCTGCCCCAGAAAGTTCATGGGCACAAAGGAAAATTGGGAAGTGGCGCCGCCCTGCATGAAAATGATTTCATGAGTGTCGGGTACCGACAGCAGTTCCCGGAAATTGGCCAACGCTTCCTGATGCACGGCATCATAATGTTTGCCCCGGTGGCTCATTTCCATGATGGACATCCCCGAACCCTGGTAGTCCAAAAATTCCGCCTGGGCTTCTTGAAGGGTTTCGATCGGGAGGGTGGCTGGTCCGGCGCTGAAATTGTAAATGCGTTTCATGTGAAAGATGTCGGAATTGGGGGTTGAGCGTTGAAGGGGTCTTGGGTGGATTCTTGAATTTGGACAGAGCCTGTCCTATGCGTTTTTTCCGGGAGTTCAATGATATTATGACGAGAACGTTAGGCACGCGGTTTCGCGGCTTTTCCCAAATCACGCACCGTGCCGCCCACCACCAGCGCGGCGGCGATCAATACCAAATTTTTGATGATATACTGGCCTTCCATGGTCAACCCCACCGGAAAACGGGTGAAGCAGACTTGCGGGAGGAGCACCAAAGGCATGAACGTACCGGGCATTTGCAAAAAAAGCAGGGCAATGGCCGGGCGAATGAGGGGGCGATACATCAGTCCCACCCCAATCAAGACCTCCCAATACCCGAGAAACGGGACAAACCAGGCCGGATCCACCCAATACACGGTGTTGGACACCAATTCCTGGGCGGGACTGAGTCCCATGGGCTTCAGGGCGCCAAACCAAATAAAGATGATCCCCAGGGTCCACCGCAAAAAACGGATCCCATTCCGTCCCATCCAGCCGGAAATCTTCCGGTCCAGGGCGTCCCAAAATGTTTTCTGAAAAATACGGGGCGACGAATGCGGCTTGTCGTCACCGTCTTCCCCAAAGACGTTTTCTCCAATTTGGATCGTTCGGTCGGCGGCGGAGGCCTTTTCCGCGGACAACTCGCGCATTTTCGCTTGAAGCCCACCCGTTCCGGGTGGCGAGGCCTTGACGAAGATGGTTTGATCCGATTCGGATGCGGCGTTCCGCAGCGCTTCCAGCGGATCAGCGTCCTCGTCTTCGGATTGAAAGTGGTCATCGGGAACCATCATCGTCCGGTCCGGGCTTTTATCCCGATTCTCTTCGAAATGGCTGTTCGGGACCCACATCGTCCGGTCAGGACTTTTGTCCTGATTTACTTCCAAATGATCGTCGGATACCCACATCGTTCGGTCCGGGCCGTTCTCATGATTCTCCTCCATATGATCGTCGGGCACCATCATGGTTTGATCGACATTTGATCTCAAAAAGTCGGTAATCGGCAAGCGTTCTCTGGGCAACGTGGACTCGGATTCATCCGGAACATCCACTGGTTTTTTTGCGGAGCGACTTTTCACCGGAATTGAAGGCTTTGGGCGGTAGGGCTTGGCGACCAAAATATCTTCATCCGATTCCACAATCACGCGTACGGTCTTTTTATTGGCTTCATTCATGGTAACTGTTTTCTTTATACACTCGAAATCAAGTATGACAACTGATCGTCTGACGACAAGGAATGATTACAAAATTGCTACGGTTTTTCTGGCATCCCCTTCGATTTTCCGACAAGAAATCACCATGAATCCACTGCCCATCTTGTGTTGCGGTCCCACCCCCGCCCTGCAGCGAACGCTTCGTTTTCGAAACTGGTGCGCGGAAGGGGATGTGGTGCGCACTTCGGAAATCACTTGCTCCGTAGGCGGCAAAGCCACCAATGCCGCCCGGGCCATTGTCTGCGGCGGCGGAAAAGCCTCCATTCTCAGCCCCGCGAGCGGGATGAATGGCGAGCGGATGAAACGGCTGCTGGCATCCGAAGGCTTGGAGGGAATTTGGATGGAAACCGCCGCCGAGACCCGCATTTGCCAAACGCTGTTGGACGGAGAAGGCCGCCGTATCCGCGAACTGGTGGAAAACGCGCCCGCGTGGCAATTGCCCGAGTGGGGAGAGTATTTCGCGCAGTTGGAACGGACCCTGCATTTTCACAGTGCTCTTCTCCTATGCGGCAGCTTGCCGGAACAGGCACCGGATGCCGCATATGCCACCATGACGGAAATGGCGGTGAAGGCAGGCAAAACCGTGGTCATCGACGCCAAGGGTCCCCCCTTGAAAGCCGCCCTGCCCTTTCAACCGGATTTGATTAAAATCAACCGGGAAGAATTGTGTGGCACGTCGGGTTTGGACGACATCCCCGACGGCATGCGCAAGCTCATGGACGAGGGGGCAAAAGCGGTCATGGTCACCGATGGTCCCCATGACGCCTGGTTGGCCGCAGGACGGAAAATCCACCGGTTTTCGCTCCCGGAAATCGAACCGGTCAATCCCATCGGCGGGGGAGACACGGTCACCGGCGTCACCGCGCTTTCTTGGTTGAGCGGCATGAAGCTCCACAAAGCCGCCATCGAGGGCTTGGGCGCGGGCATGGCCCAAACCCTCACCAGCCATCCGGCACAATACGAACCCGCAACCGCCAGGGAGCTGGCTCGGAAAATCAAGGCGCGCTGAAACGCGGGCGCATCTCGGCATTGGTGAAAGGGCGGACTCACCGTTGTCGAAGCTGTCCTCAGCTTTGATATATGCGCTTGATATGAGGTTCTGCAACTGGGACAGTTGCAGCTACGGTTTAGATGTCACCAATTCCGAGATGCGCCCCTGAAACGCCCCGGAGCGGGGCCGGGGTTGACAGTGCGGCCCCTTGCGCATAAAACGTCCATACGTATGACTTCCGACTCCCAGCCTGCATCAGAATCCGAAACCGCGACAATCCTCGACATGGGGGACGGCAAGATGTTGGGGCAGTGTCCAAGCGGTGAAAAAATCTGGTTGACGGGTCCTGCGGTTCCCGGGGATCAGGTGGCGTTCCTGCGGAAAGGCAAAGGGGGCGCCGTCCTTCGAATCCTGCGGGAAACCACCGGGCGCATCCCCGCGCCATGCCCCCACTTTGAACAATGCCCCGGTTGCAACCTTCAACCCCTGCCCTATGAACGCCAATGCGAATTGAAGGCCTCGAAAATCGTGGAGACCCTGCGACGCATCGGGGGCATCAAGGAATACGACTGGCGCGGGCTGGCTCCTTCGGAGGAGGCGTATGGCACCCGCAACAAACTCGATGTACAAGTTCAGGGAAGGCAAATCGGATATACGAACGGCTGGGAATTGATTCCCATCGAGGACTGTCTGCTCGGCAATGACGCCATCCGTGAAGTCCTGGCCGGTATCAAACCTCTCCTGACTGCCGATCACGGCATTCACCGCATGATGATTCGCTCCGACACCCGGCGGGACAAAATCTTGGTCCTGGTGCGCGGCACGCCCGCGCCCCCTGACCTCGCGGAATTCTGCACCCGGCATCCCCGGATCACCGGCCTGGCCCAACAAGCGGAAAAATCCGCCCCCTGGCAGCAACTGTACGGAGACCCCCGCTTGGAAATGCACTTGGCGGAATGTCGCCACGAAATTCATCTGGATCAATTTTTCCAAGTTCACGAACGACAGGCGGAAAAATTGATCCGCGTGGCCATGGACTGGCTGGCGGAAAAACCGGTGCAAAACGTCCTCGACTTGTTTTGCGGCGTCGGGGCGTTCACCCTGCCCGCCGCCCGGCTGGCGGAACAGGTTTTGGGCGTCGATACGTTTCCGGGCCAAGGCCCTTTTCTGCGGGGGGATCTCTCCAAGGGGCTGCCCGACGACATTCGCCTCCACCGGGTTCGTTGGGATGCGGTGATGATGGATCCGCCACGAGCGGGCATGGACAAAAAACTCTGCAAACAACTCCGCGACAAAGTGAAACCGGAACGCATGCTCTACATCAGTTGCGACCCCGCCACCCTTGCCCGCGACCTGGCCCGGTTCTGTTCGGGAGCGGTTTACCGGGTGGACCGCGTGCAGGGATTCGATCTTTTTCCGCAAACCACCCATGTGGAAACGCTGGCGCTGCTGTCGAGAAACTGATGCGGCGAGCCGTGGAATTTCTCATGCAATACGAACCCTTACTCAGACCAGATGTCGGGGAATACCGAGGGTGGCCCGGACGAGCGCAGGGATCGAAGGAGTGCCGCCACCGCCCCGACATCCAAGGGCAGAAGGGGCCACGCGCGCAAGGCGCTTGACAGTTCGGCCACCGCCCCGCCCGTTTTACGCGCTTTCAGGTTGGAGAGGGCTCTGGCACCGTGGACACGTCCAAGGCGGTGTCGACGCGCCAGCCGCAGGCGAACCCGCCGGGCGGGAGGCAGTTCGGCTTCACAGGCACGGACCAGATCCTTGATCTCCCGGGCCATTCCCTGTTGGTGGGCAATGCTTTTGGAGTCACCATGAATCCTGTATCGTGCCAAAATCCGGTCGATCCGACGGGGAGTACGTCCCAGGCCGAAGCGGAGCCGAAGCCAGAATTCGTAATCCATGGCGTATTGCAGATCCTCGCGGAACGGTCCCGCCTCCCGCTGAAGACTCGCGCTCCAGAAGACCGCCGGTTGCGAAATCGGACATCCCAGCAACCATTTCGTGAAGCCGCGTCCCGGCAACTCGGGGAAGGGCCAGGGATCGCCCTCATTTTCCCAGCAGATCACTTTTCCGCTCACCCAGTGAACGCCGGGGACGAAGGCGCGCTCGACGGCATGCAGCACGCCGGGTTCGTAGAGGTCGTCACTGTTCAGATATGCCAGAATCCGACCCGTCGAGCGGGACAGGCCTTTGTTGATCGCGTGGCTCTGTCCCCTGTCCTTCTCGCTGACCCACCAGGCCAAATGGTCCTCGTATTTACGGATGATCTCCACGCTTTCGTCAGTACTGCCACCGTCCACAACCATGTATTCCAGATCCGGGTAGCCCTGCAGGAGAACGGACCGAATCGTTTCTTCCAGAAATTGACCTTGGTTATAGGACGGTGTGACCACGGTGATCCGAGGCAGGCCGCCGGGAGGAACGGTGGGGACGGAAGGAGGCGCCGGCGCCGTCCAGGGCCAGCCGGTGAGGCCTGGAGGCGGGGCAGGCAAGCGTTCAAGGAGGGCGCGGGGGTCATTGCTCATGAACCCGACCCAATCCCGGTGCAGATGAAAAAAGGAATCATGGAACCATGGCTCGAACAAAAGAAGACGGGAGTCAAGCGGAAATGGCCGGTCCCGGGCCGGAATTACGGCTGATTATTTGAGAAGATGGCAATCGGAGTTGTAAACCCGCTGATCCCTGCGGGGGGGGGCGCGAAAGTGGAGAAAGATGCGAAGATTTTTTACCCTGCGGATGCTTCGCCGTCCTGCGGATTTTTTGGGGGAAGGGAATTCTGCGAATGGCGATGCCGTCCCGCGTATCATTTGTCGTTTCCAGTGGGATTCCGACGATGATCCGCAGTCCGGCGAAGCATCCGCAGGATCACCCCCATTTTTATCCGCAGTCCGGCGAAGCATCCGCAGGAT
>PXAS01000454.1 GCA_003565815.1 PVC group bacterium | reverse complement strand
GCCCAGGGCGACACCATGATCAAGGTCACCATCAGCGAAGGTTGATTTTCGGGAATGAGCGTCGAGATGTCCAAATCCCGACGCGCTTTCAAAAGAGGCCGTTGATGACTGGGAATCAATGGGAGAAAATGAAGAAGCGAACCGGTATTTACTGCGAACATCACAGATGGTCACTGATGTAGGATGAAAGGAAATAATTAACCTTAAATATATTATTATCAGTGTTAATCAGTGTCCATCAGTGGTTGCATTTTCTTCATCCCAAATAAATCGACAGGCCCTTAAAGCGGGACGCTGAACCTTTCCCTTTTGCCTTCTCAAGCTCATTCTCCATGAATGGCTTGTCGTTTTACAATCTCCCGGCCTTCTTCACATTGACAGCCGCCGTTCATTGGCTAGAACCGACGCATGACCATTCTTCCCCTTGTCGACGACGCGTTTCTGGCTTCCCACTGCCACCGGGAATTCGAGGCCTTTTGCGATTCCCCGGAGGAACAAGCCCTGCTGGATCGGCTCCGCGCGTGGAACGCCCGCGAGGTCCTCAAAGAAACCTCCTCCGAGGCCGCCTTCATTCAACGTTTCTTCGTGGAAACCTGGGGCTACGTCGACCAGGGATCCGACGGCGGCGGTGCCTACACCTGTCGTCCGCAATTCGAGGTGGAGCGGGCCGGGCAGACCGGAGGACAAGGCGCCGCCGACCTCGCCCTGGGCCATTTCGGTCCCGGCGGCGACGGCGTTCCCCAGGTGCTCTGTGAATTCAAGGGCATCAACTCCGGCCTGGATGCCCGGCAGAACCGCAAAGGCAACACCCGCTCCCCCGTCGACCAAGCCTTCGACTATCTGCAGGAGGCCCACGCATCCCGCGACCGCGACGCGCTGGTCTCCCCCTCTTGGACCGTGGTCACCGACATGCGGGAATTCCGCCTCTACTCGCGGCTGAAAGGCAAATCCGTCTTCCAGCGCTTCGTGCTCACCGACGCCAACGATCCGCGCAGCCCCTCCCTGCTTGGCGACAGCCCCGACGCTCGCTTCCGGCGCTTTGTGTTCCAACGCATGTTCCAGCCGGACATGTTGCTGGCCGAACGGGGCGAATCCGCCCTCGGCGACCTGTTGCGGGAACAGGTCACCCGCGAAAAGGTGATCGAGAAACGCTTCTACCTCGAATACCGCGCCTACCGCGAAACCGTCTACCAGGCCATCCGCGAGGCGAATCCGGACTACACCGGCACCCGCGGCAAACTCGTCCGCCTCACCCAACGCTTTCTCGACCGCTGCATCTTCATCCTCTTCTGCGAGGACATGGGCCACACCCTCCGCTATCCGCCCGAACTGTTGCGGGACCTGCTCATCGAAGAGAGCAACAGCAAATACTACAACCCCGACGATTCCGCCTGCTGGGATCACATGAAGCGACTCTTCCGCGCCATGCGCGACGGCGGCGACTTCGGCGACCACCCCATCGACCGCTTCAACGGCGGCCTCTTCGAGACCGATCCCGAACTCGAAGGCCTCCACATCCCCACCCGCATCTTCTGCGCCCGCCACCAGGGCGCACGCGGCGATAAAAGCCTGGCCGAACACCCGGAGACCCTGCTCTACTTTTCCGCCACTTACAACTTCGGCCACCGCGACGGCTCCGGCGAGCGGGTCATCAACCTCTACACCCTCGGCCGCATTTTCGAGCAGTCCATCACCGAACTCGAGATCATGGAGGCCGAGGCCGACGAGCGCGTCTCCATCAACAAGCTCTCCAAACGCAAAACCGACGGTGTCTACTACACCCCGGAATGGGTCACCCACTACATCGTCGAAAACACCGTCGGCACCCGCATGGCCGACATCAAAACAGAACTCGGCTACCCGGATCTGCCCCCCCTCGACGAGACCGCCATCGCCGAATACCGCGCCTTTCAGACCGACAAACGCCGCAGCGCCAAAACCGCCGGACAACACCGCGACTTTCTCGCCGCCTACCGACGTCGACTCGAAACCCTCCGGGTCGTGGACCCCGCCTGCGGTTCCGGCGCATTCCTCATCCAGGCCCTCAACCGATTGGTCGAGGAATACCGCTGGATCACCGCGGAACAGGAACGCCTCGAAGGCCATGCCGATCTCTTCGACCAGGACGAGATCATCCGCTCCATCCTCTCCCACAACATCTACGGCGTGGACATCAACCCCGAGTCCGTGGAGATCACCAAACTCGCCCTCTGGCTGCACACCGCCGCCCCCGGCAAACCCCTCTGCGCCCTCGACCGAAACATCCAATGCGGCAACAGCCTCGTCGCCCCCGACTTCTACGACAAGCAGCAGACCGATCTCTTCGACGAAAACGAACGCGAGCGGGTCAACGTCTTCGACTGGATCGCCGCCTTCCCCAACGTCTTCAGCCACGGCGGCTTCGACTGCGTCATCGGCAACCCGCCCTACATCAAACTGCAACACTTCCGCAAAGCCCAGGCCGAAGTCGCCGACTACCTCGCCGCCCGCTACCGCAGCGCCGACTCCGGCAATTGGGACATGTACCTCCCCTTCATCGAAAAAGGCGTCGACCTGCTCCACCTCAACGGACGCATGGGCTACATCGCCCCCAACGTCTGGATGGTCAACGACTACGGCAAATCCCTGCGCACCCTCGTCAAAGAAAAAGGCGCCCTCGACCGCTGGCTCGACTTCAAAAGCTACCAGGTCTTCGACGAAGCCATCACCTACACCTCCCTCCAATTCTTCCGCGGCAAACCTTCTCCAGAAATCAAATGCGCCTTCGCGCCCGATGGGAACATCGCGGGGGTGGAGTGGGACGAGGCGGACACCATCGCGTATTCTGAATTGCCGGACGAAGAATCGTGGCATCTGGTTTCCACCGAGGAACGCGAACTGCTGGAACAAATCACCAAGGCGGGGAAACCGCTGCAAGACGTTTGTATGGGGATTATTGTAGGGATTCAAACCAGCGCGGACAATATCTTTCACATGGAACAGATCAATCAAACCACCTTTAAAACAAAGGGTGGGGATGAAGTCAGGATAGAGACAGAACTGATGAAGCCAATCGTGTCCGGGGTTGATGTGAAAAAATTCCAAACTCCAAAACAATCAACATTTTTACTTTTCCCCTACTCCTCCAAGAACGGCAAGGTTTGTATAATTCCCGCAGAAGAAATGGAGGCTTCTTATCCATTTGCTTGGCAATATTTAAAACAACACGAAAATAGCCTGAGAATGAGGGAAAAAGGGAAGATGGATAATGACTCCAAGTGGTGGGGGTATGTCTATCTTAAAAACATGGACAAACAGGAGAAACAAAAACTCCTGGTTCCCCGACTGGTACAGAATCTTTTTTGTGCAATCGATGAGGAAGGCGAATGCTATTTGGACAACGTCGATGTCGGTGGAATTTTGCCGAACAACCCCGCTGACCTCCCATACCTTGCCGCCATTCTCAATTCAGCGCCCGCGAATTTCTACTGGCGATTAACCTCAAAGCCGTTTCAAAACGATTATCGCTCCGCCAACAAACAATTCATCGCTCCCATCCCCATCCCCGACGCCACGCCGGAGCAACGCAAATACATCGGTGACCGGGCCAGGGAATTGCAGGACCTCCACACACGGCGACGCGACCTGATCGACAAGCTCGACAGCCGATTGAACAGCGACCAGACCGAGGACCTGGGACCCAAACCCGGCCCGGACTGGATCTGGGCCAAAGTCGGCAGCAAAACCTCCTTCCTCAAACACCCCGACCTGCCCAAGAACCTCAACAAAACCCAAATCAAAGCCTGGTCCAAAGCCCGACACGAGGAGGCCCTCGCCGAACGACTCGACACCCTCGACGTCCTCCTCCAACCCGGCGTCCCCCTCCGCATCGACAATACCGACGACGAAATCACCCTCCACATCAACGACCGCCCGGCCCTCACTCTCTACGACAAACCCGATACCCCCTTCCTCGCCGCCCAATGGCGCCACACCCTCCGCGACAAAAACGTCACCGAAGCCTACAACGGCAAAAAGCTCCTCAACGACCTCCTCAAACTCAAAACCACTAAAGACGACACCCTCAAAACCCGCATCCTCGCCCTCGACCACGAAATCACCGACCTCGACCAGGTCATGGCCGACAAAGAACGGGAAATGAATGAGATCGTGTCCGGGTTGTATGGGGTGGATTCACATCAATTTTGATGTTGATTAATATGGAATTCCAAGTACTCTTTTATGAAACGAAAGAAGGTAACGTCCCGGTACGGGACTTTCTTGATGAACTGAAACGAACCGATCCGGGAGATTTCGCGGCGGTGATGGCCGGACTGGGAAAATTGAAGGACCGCCAAAACCATCGAGAACCCCTTTCGAAGTCCCTCAGTGAGGGCTTACTGGAATTGCGCCACCTTGGCAAACTGAACACCCGAATCCTCTGGTTTTTCATGAAAGGAAGAAAGATTATCGCCGTACACGGCATTCGCAACAAAAGCCAAAAGATCCCGTCATCGGATCTCGATACCGCCCGCGCACGAATGAAAGACTGGATTGAGAGGCAACAACAATGAGCAAAACCAATTTTGACAGCTATCTGGAGGAAAACCTCAAAGACCCCGCCTTTGCCGTCCGCTTTGTGGAGGCTGGCGAGGCATGGGACATCGCCCTGCAACTCAGTGCGTTGCGGGAACAGGCTGGACTGTCTCAAAAAGAGTTGGCGGAAAAACTTCACACCAGCCAGCAGAACATCAGCCGTCTGGAGTCACCCTCCTATCAGGGCCACTCCCTCCGGCAGCTCCGTAAAGTCGCCGACGCCCTGCACGCCAGGGTCCACGTGACCCTCGAACCCCTGGCCAACACAGACGAACCTCTTGCCGTTCGAGAGCCGCAGGAGGGTTACGATAGAGGACGATCCTGATTCCCCGCTTGGAATCAAACACCTCTTCAAACTCAAAACCACCCAAGACGACACCCTCAAAACCCGCATCCTCACCCTCGACCACGAAATCACCACCATGACGGGCCAACGGCCCGTGCCAATACCAGCCCGGTCCGTCGGAACGACGGGCCGGGTTCCCGGAACCACACACAACCCCGGCGGGCCAACGGTCCGCCCTGATCACCACCTTTAAAACGGCAAACCCTCGTCACCACAATCGGCTTTCCCGGAATCGCCGTCGGATCTTGTCGGGAAATCATATCCACTCCCCACATCCCGTTCCTGTTCCCACTGGTGCAAGTCTTCGTACATCCCTTCCTGCAAGAGCCAGATCGGGTCGGCATTGTTGCGGATAAATTCATCGACCGGAATCCCGTCAATCGTCTGCGGGCGTTTGACCCGCTTCTGCTTGCCGTTGACGAAAATCGTCATGTATTCCCTTTGACGCCGTTTCTTTTCCGCCTTCTCTGCAGCGGTTGGTTTTCGTTTGGGTTTGCCCATATTTCAGGTGGGTGCCATGTTACTGACAAGCCTCGCACTCGCCGCCGTTCAGCAGGGCGTCGAGGCTGCAGGCGGCTTTTTGGGATTCGGTGTAGGCGGGTTTGCCGGCTTCACCTTCAGAAGCGACGCCACCGGCGGGGGCGGCCGCCTGTTTTTTCACGCTCACGGTGGCCTTCTCAATGTTGGAGGCCCCCAGGGTGCGCAAATAATAGGTGGTTTTCAGCCCTTGTCGCCACGCGGCCCGGTACATGTGACTCAGGGTCTTCATGTCGGGACTGCCGAGGAACAGGTTCACGGATTGGGATTGATCAATCCATTTTTGACGCCGCGCGGCCGCGCGAATGATGTACTCGTAGCTGATGCCGAAGGCGGTGGCGTATTTGCGCTTCAGGTCTTCGGGCATGTCGGGAATGTCCGTTAACTCGCCGTCGAAATATTTGAGGTTGTCGCGCATCTCTTTGGTCCACAGCCCCCGGTCCTTCAAGTCGCGCACCAATTCCGCGTTCAGGACGATGAAATCGCCGGACAGGTTGCTCTTCACAAAGAGGTTTTTGTACACGGGTTCGATGCAGGGGCTGGTGCCCATGATGTTGCTGATGGTGGCGGTGGGGGCGATGGCGAGCACGTTGCTGTTGCGCATGCCGTGCTTGGCGATTTTTTCGCGCACGGATTTCCAGTCCATCTTGCCGCCGCGGGGCACTTCCACGGGAACGCCGCGTTCCTGTTCCAGGACTTCCAGCGTGTCCTGCGGCAGCAGTCCGCGGTCCCATTTGGATCCAGTGTGACTGCTGTAGGTGCCGCGTTCTTTGGCGAGGTCGCTGGAGGTTTCGTAGGCGTAATACGCGATGGCTTCCATGAATTCGTCGTTGAAGGCCACGGCCTCCTCGGAGGCAAAGCTGATGTCTTTTTTGTAGAGCGCGTTCGCCAGCCCCATGATGCCGAGACCGATGGGCCGATGGCGCAGGTTCGAGGTCCGCGCCGCTTCGGTGGGATAGAAGTTGATGTCGATCACGTTGTCCAGCGCCCGCACGGCCACGCGAATGGTGTCGCGCAATTTGTCGTGGTCCAGGGAGCCGTCGCCCTTGAGATGCTGGTCGAGCACCACGGAACCCAAATTGCACACCGCGGTTTCATCCGCGCCGGTGTTGAGGGTGATTTCCGTGCACAGGTTCGAGGAGTGAATGACCCCGCAATGATCCTGGGGACTGCGCAAGTTGCAGGGATCTTTGAAGGTGATCCAGGGATGTCCGGTTTCAAAGAGCATCTTCAGCATCGATTTCCACAGTTCGATCGCCGGGATCGACCGGGAGAAGATTTTCCCGGCGGCGGCCTGTTTTTCATAATACAGGTATCGTTCCTCGAAGGCTTTGCCATAGAGATCATGCAAATCGGCGGTTTCATTGGCGCGGAAGAGGGTCCAGTTTTCCCGGGCCTCCATGCGCTTCATGAACAAATCGGGGATCCAGTTGGCGGTGTTCATGTCGTGGGTACGGCGGCGTTCGTCCCCGGTGTTCTTGCGCAATTCCAAAAAGTCGAGCACATCGTTGTGCCAGCTTTCCAGATAGGCGCAGCCGGAACCGCGGCGCTTGCCGCCCTGATTCACGGCCACCAACTGATCATTGTGCAGCTTGAGGAAGGGAATCACGCCCTGGCTCTCGCCATTGGTGCCTTTGATGTATCCGCCCGTGCCCCGCACCGACGTCCAGGAGCCGCCGAGGCCGCCCGCCCATTTGGAAAGGAAGGCATTTTCGGCGATGCCGCGGGTCATGATGCTTTCAATGCTGTCGTCCACTTTATAGAGATAGCAGGAAGACAACTGACTGTGCAGGGTGCCGGAGTTGAACAGGGTCGGGGTGCTGCTGCAGAAACGGCGGCTTTTGTAGAGATCGTACAGGCGGACCACCCAGCCCTCGCGGTCTTCGGGTTCCTCCTGAAACAGGCCCATGGCCACGCGCATCCAGAAAAACTGTGGTGTTTCCAGGCGGCGGACGGGTCCGCTTTTGTCGACGATCAAGTAGCGGTCGTAGAGGGTTTGAATGCCGAGATAATCAAACCCCAAGTCGGCACTGGGATCCAGGGAATCGGCCAGACGATCCAGATCGTAATCCAGCAATTTGGGAGAAAGGCGTTCCAGGGAAATGGCCCGTTCCAGATAGGTGCGGAATCCTTTGCGGTGGGCTTCGCGCAGGGCGCCCACGCCGTCGTGTACAATGTCCCAATCCAGCACTTCCTCGTACAAATACGTCAGCAACATGCGTCCGGCGAATTTCGCGAAATCGGCGTCGCGTTCGATCAAGGCCTTGGCATTCAACAAAATCGTTTTCTTGAGATCGGATTCCGACAGCTCGTCAAAAACGGAACGGCGCAATTCGTCGTTGATTTCCTCGACGCTCAGTTCCAGATCCAACCCGATGGACGCGTATTGAATGCGGGCCTTGAGGTCGGCGCCGTTCCAAAGGAACGCCGTGCCGTCTTTTCGGGTGACGGAAACCAAAACCTCCTGGTGTTCGGTGCTTTCCACCGGGGCGTGCAGGCTGCGCTGTTCGGCGCGGCGGGCCCGGTAGAGAATGTAGGCTTCGGCCACCTTGAAATGACCGGCCTTCATCAGTTCTTCCTGCACCATGTCCTGCACGTCCTCGATATGAATGAAGGCCGCCTTGGTGTTGCGCACCCGTTCGCTCACGGCCCGGGCGATCTCCACGGCGGGACCCGAATCCATGTGCAGGGCCAAAAAGGACTTGCGCACCGCGATTTCAACTTTGTTGGGAATCCAGGGCACCACCTGTCCATTGCGGCGCAGCAATTGGGTCACCACACTGCCGGTGCCGGGATCTTCCCGGCGTTCGGCGGGGAGGTCGTTTCTCGCGCTTCCCCGCATTTCCCCGTGCATTTCGTGGGCCCGGTTGGTCACCAGACTGCGGGCGATGTCATACGCCTCCTGCCGAACCAACGCTTTCTCAATGGCCAAATGCAATTCCTGACGACTGACGCGATTCCCCTCGCGCTTCTGCGCGAGGTTCTGCAACATCTCGGTCACCCCCAGGGAAATTTCGGCCACCAGGCGACGGTTTTCCTCGCTGTAGATGTCCTGTTCCTGTTCGCGGGACATCAGCAGCGTGGTCAGGGCCTCCCCGACAATCTCTGCGACATCGGCGGGAGAAAAATCTTTCTCCGCTCCGAAAGCGGACAATTTCAGGGAGGACTCCTGCTCGTGGCCGGCGACGACTTCCGCCCAGTCAAAACGGACGGAGTTGTCGCGGCTGCGGGAGGCGAATTGCTTGAGCAATTGATCTTCTTCGAGGGTGTTGGCGCGGATCATAGTGTTTGGGGGGCGGGGAGGTTGCGGGTTGGGGCGTTGCGGGTTGGGGCGTTGCGGGTT
>PXAS01000359.1 GCA_003565815.1 PVC group bacterium | reverse complement strand
TTGATCGCCGGGGAACGCCGCTTCCGGGCCGCGCAAAGGGCCGGGCTGAAAAAAGTCCCCGTGATCGTGCGGACATTGACCGACCAGGAGGCGCTGGAAATCGCCCTGGTGGAAAACCTGCAACGCCGGGATTTGAATATCATTGAAGAGGCGGAGGGCTACCAGCGTCTGGCGGAAGACTTCCATTTGACCCAGGAGGCGATTGCCAAGCGGGTGGGCAAAGGGCGCGCAACGGTCGCCAACGCCCTTCGCATGCTCTCCCTGGCCCCCGATGTGCGCGGCATGGTGGCCGACGGACGCCTCTCAAACGGACATGCGAAGGTGTTGTTGGGCTTGGAAATCGAGGACGAACAGATCATCCTCGCCAATGCCTGCGTCCGTGAACGCTGGAGCGTCCGCGAACTGGAGCGACAGGTGAAAACCCGCTTGAATCCCCCCCGCAAACCCGCCGCGAGCGATGGGGGAAAATCCGACATTCCCCCGGACCATTTGCAATATTTGATTGACCGCCTGCACCAACGCCTGGGGACCAGCGTGCGCATCTCCCCCACCCGCTCCCTGGCCAACGGCAAAAAACAGCGGGGGAAACTGGAAATCGATTTTTATTCCAACGACGATCTGGACCGTCTTTTGGACTTGTTCGGATTGGCCGAAGAACTTTAATGTGCAATCAATTCGGCCACTTTTTCAGCCAAATTTGCAATGGAAAAGGGCTTGATCAAACAAGGCGTTTGCAGCGCGAAGCCCTTGGCCTCTAATTCGCCATCGGGCAACATGCCGCTGATCAGCAACACCGGCAGTCCGGGATGGGAGGCCTCCAAGGATTGCACCAATTCGGCGCCGTCCATGACGGGCATCATCACGTCCGAAATCACCAGATCGTAGGAGGAACCGGATTCGGAAAGTTTTTCCAGGGCCAGAACGCCATTCGCGGCTTGATCCACGACATAGCCGATGCCTTCCAGCGTGGTCTTCAACATCCAACGAATGGATTCCTCGTCATCGACAATCAGGATACGCTCCCCATTGCCGCGGGGAGTTTTCTTGCCGGAGGTTCCCGTCTTTTTTTCAGCCGGGCCGGTATCCGCCGGCAAATAAATGGTGAAACAGGTCCCTTCCCCGGGCGCGGATTGAACGGTGATGCTCCCCGCGTGGGCGCGCACGATGCCCATGGCCGTGGACAAACCCAATCCCGTGCCCTTTCCTTGCTCTTTAGTGGTGAAAAAGAGTTCGAAGATATGATTCACCACGCTTTCGGGCATCCCCAAACCATTGTCGATAATTTGAAATCGCACATAGCGCCCCGGTGACAAGTCGGGCACCGTTTCCGCCGCGTCCGCATCCAATTCAACATTTGTGCCCTTGATCGTCAACTGCCCTCCCTCGGGCATGGCGTCCCGGGCGTTGATCAGCAAATTCATGAACACCTGATGGATTTGGGTGGGATCGGCACGGACAAGCCACAAATCCCGGGCCACATAATTGAGCACTTCGATTTTGCGGGGGAAGGTTTCCCGGCAAACCTTGGCCAACTCCACGAGAATATGCCGAATCTGTATTTCGTTTTTCCGTCCATCGGAGCCCCGTGCAAAGGAAAGGACCTGTTTGACGATATCGGCGCCCCGCTGGGCGCTTTCGGATATCATTTTCAGCATCTCCAATTGATCGGGATCCCCACAGGTTTTGACCAGGAGGTCCGCGGACATAATGATGGGGGACAATATATTGTTGAGATCATGGGCGATGCCGCCCGCCAGGGTGCCGATGCTTTCCAGACGTTGGGAGCGCAGTTGCAATTGTTCCAGTCGTTTCTGCTCGGTGATATCCTCTTTGATGGCAATGTAATGGGTGATTTTTCCCGCCGGACCAAACATGGGGGTAATGGTCATGCGCTCGGGATAGGTGGATCCGTCTTTGCGCTGGTTGACCAATTCGCCTTTCCAAACCTCGCCGCCGGAGATGGTCGCCCACATCTCATTGTAGAAAGCCTTGTCCTGTTCGCCCGATTTCAACAGCACGTTTGGATTTTTCCCCAGGGCTTCTTCCAGCGAATAACCCGTATATCTGGAAAAGGCCGCATTGACCCAGACGATTTCGCCCTCGGGATCAGTGATGACAATTGCATTTGCCGCGGAGGAAAGCGCCTGGCTTTTGAAGCGCATTTCTTTTTCCATGCCATGTTTATATAGAGCCATGTCCACGATAATCTGTAATTCCCGTTCTTCGAACGGTTTGAGGATATAGCCGTAGGGCTCCATTTTTTTCGCGCGCTCAAAAACGCTTTCACTGGCAAAGGCGGTGAGGAACACGACGGGAATATCCAACTCATCGCGAATGATCCCGGCGACGGTCACGCCATCCATTTCGCCGGCCAACTGGATGTCCATGAGGATCAGATCCGGTTTCAAAGCGGCCGCCAATTCCAACGCGGCCTCTCCGGTGCGGGCCTCCGCGGCAATGTTGTATCCGAGGATTTCCAGTTGCTGGCAGATGTCGCGGACGACGATGGCTTCGTCCTCGACGACAAGTACGGAAGTGGGGACGGCGCGGATTTTTGTTTCAGGGGGCGTGGACGATTGGGTGGATTCAGTCATGGCTTTTCATGGCGTTTCGGGAGGGGGGGCGTGATGTTGCGGGGCGGGCCGAACGACAAAGGTCACACCAATGCATACGGGGGGGCCGTGATCCAGAATGGGGCGGCCATCAAGCTGGGTCGTCAAATCGGAAATCAACTGCATGCCCAGGGTTTTGTTGCCTTTTGGGTCGAGGTTCTGTGGCAAACCGCGTCCGGTGTCCATCACGTACAGGTCATAGGTTTGAGGGTCAATCGTTTTCCGCAAAACCAAGGTGATGGCGCCTTCGTCGCCAGGCCGGAACGCGTGCTTGTAGGCATTGCTGAGAAGTTCGTTGGCCAACAACCCGCAGGGAATGGCTTTTTCCAAAGGCAGGGTGACAGGCTCCACTTCACATTTGGTTTCTATCCGAATCTCCGTGCGGGCCGCTTCCGGATTTTCACTTCCGTCGCCCGATTTCCCCGAAAGCGTGGACGTCATGGCCAGGGAAATCTGTCGCATGAGTTTGTACAGGTAGGTCTTCATGTTCACTTCCGCGAAGCTTTGGGTCTGGTAGACCATTTCGTGCAAGAGGGCGATGGAACGGATGCGGCGTTGCATGTCGCCGAGCACTTCGCGGGTGTAAGGGTGCTCGATGCGGTGGGATTCCAAACGCAGGATGCTGGTAATCACCTGCAGGTTGTTTTTCACGCGATGGTGTACTTCCTTGAGCAAGGCCTCTTTTTCTTTCAGGGACCGCTGAAGCTCCTCCTCCATGCGCACGCGTTCGGAAATGTTCCGGGAAACGCCCAGGATCTGCTTGGGTTGGTTGTTTTCTCCATGGATCACGCTCATGGAAACTTCCGACCAGACCGTGGAGCCATCTTTGCACCACTCCTCGATTCTTCGCAGTTGCGATGAAAATTCAGCCGATTTTCGGGGATCATGAAGGTGGGGCAGTTCATCCCGCAACCATCCTTGCACTTCCTTCAGGGAGCGTGGCGTCAAAATATCTTCAATTGCCATTTGCATGGATTCCTCCGCCGTGAAACCTGTGTACTCAAATGCGGAATCACTGACATAGCTGAAGCGCAAGGTGTCCATATCCATGACCCAGAAAATTTCCCGCATATTGTCGGTGATCATCCGCAGCCGTTGGTCCTGTATCTGCAAAGAATCCAAGAGCGGGCGCGTTTGCAGTTGCATGGCAATCAACTTTCCCGCGAATGCCGTGGCCAAGGGCAGGAGAAAAAGGAAAATCCACCAAACGTCCTTGGCCGCAGCCAGAGGAAGCATGAGAAAAAACAACAGTACAAGCGCAAAATGCAGGATGCAGGCGTTGCGGAGCAACCGAAAAAAACCGGAGTTCCGGGGATCCGAACCCGCGACGTGAAAATGCAACAGACCCACAAGGCTCGACATGCAAATGGAGGCCACGCCGATCCAAATGCCGTCACCGCCAATCGCCACGCGGGAGGCCAAAGCCACGACACTGGCCACCAAAGCGGCGGGGGCGCCGAAGAACCAGCTGCCCAGAAACAAAACCCCCGTGCGCCCGTCAAAAATGATGCCCTCCGTAAACTGTACCCGGTAAATCATCAACAAAACCGCAATCCCCCCGAAAAGCAGCCCCTGCATCCAAGGGAGTAGTTTGGGGTGATGTCGCAGGGCATCCGCCAAGACTCCGGCAAAAACGCTCAAAGAAACCATGAGGGATAAATTCAATACAAAGCCGGAATACATCCTCACATGATCCAACATATTCGGACAAGTTTCCAGACAAATCTTCTCCGAAATCATTTTCGGGGAGAAAAGGGCATGGGATTGACATTCCCCGTGAATCGATTAAAACGGATTTATTGACAAAAGGACCAGGGAAGAGAGGCGGTTCAATCCGCCCGCCGAAGGTGAAACCCGCCCCGGAAACTCTCAGGCAAAAGGACCCCGGTATCCACGTCATTCTCTGGAGAGCAGCGCACACGTTCACCGAAGGAGTCAACCTCTCAGGTATCCGGACAGAGCGGGGTCGTCCATCCAAACCAACCCCGAAAACACGACTGCCCCATGAATACACTTGAGAAGCTGAATGCCGTCCGCGGAGACAATCCCCCCACGCCGTTTGCCCGCCGCCACACCGGGTCCGGCGAAGCGGAGACCCGAACCATGCTTGAGACCCTCGGCGTGGCCACTTCCGCACAACTTTCCGAAGAAATCGTCCCCCCCGCCATTCGGCGCGACACCCCCATGAACCTGCCCCCGCCCTTGGACGAAATGGCGGCGCTCCGGGAATTGAAAAGATTCGCAACCCAAAATCAGATTTGGCAATGCCATTTGGGTCAGGGATACACCCCCGCGGTGATGCCCCCGGTGATCCTGCGCAATCTCTTGGAAAATCCAGGCTGGTACACCCAGTACACCCCCTATCAGGCGGAAATCGCTCAGGGCCGGCTGGAGGCATTGCTCAACTTCCAAACCCTGGTCACCGAATTGACGGGGCTGCCTTTTGCCAATGCTTCCCTGCTGGATGAATCCACCGCCTGCGGCGAAGCCTTGGGACTGGCCTTCGCCCACGCCCGGCAAAAAAAACGGGTGGCCGTCGCCGATACCCATCTACACCCCCAACATCTTCAGGTCCTCGCCACCCGGGCCCATGCCCTGGACATCGATTTACAAGTCCAGGATGTCTTCGAAACCGGCATCTCCCCGGAGGTTTTCGCCGTTTTCCTTCAATCGCCCGATACCCGGGGATGTATTCGCGAAGGCGTGGACGCGGTGGCCGCAAGAGCCCGGGCCGCCGGCGCCCTCACGGTCATGGCCGTGGACCCCCTGGCCCAGTGTCTGCTGAAAACACCGGGCGAATTGGGCGCGGACGTGGCCGTGGGGTCTTCCCAACGTTTTGGCCTACCCATGGGATTCGGGGGGCCGCACGCGGGTTTCATGGCCGTCAGCGACGCACTCAAACGCCGTCTCCCCGGACGGATCGTGGGCGTATCGGTGGATGTCGCCGGACGTCCCGCCTACCGCCTGGCCCTGCAAACCCGCGAACAACACATCCGCCGCGAAAAGGCGACCTCGAATATTTGCACCGCCCAAGTGCTCCCCGGCATCCTGGCGGCCATGTACGCCATTTATCACGGCCCGGACGGGCTTCGCCGCATCGCCACGCGCGTCGCGGAGTGGACCGCCGCCTTTCAGTCCGCCGCCGCGAATGGCGGACTGCGGGTTCTGCAATCCGCGGTCTTCGATACCGTAACCATTGCCCTGAGTCCCGAAGCCTGTGCGGATATCCGGGAGCGGGCCGAAGCCGCCAAGGTCAATCTCCGGTATTTCGCGGATGATTCCATTGGCATTACCTTTGACGAAACCACCGAAGCGGAACATCTGCTCAAGTTGTTCGAGGTTTTGGGCATTGCGTCCCCGGATCTCACCCCTTGCGAAGCTTTGCCAGCGCGCACACCGCATTTGCGTTCGGGTCCCTTTTTGCCACAGGACGTGTTCCACCGGTATCATACCGAGCACGAAATGTTGCGTTATCTGCATCGCCTCCAGGGACGGGATCTTTCCCTGGCCCACAGCATGATTCCACTGGGGTCCTGCACCATGAAGCTCAACGGCACCGCCGAAATGATTCCCGTCACCTGGCCGGAATTCGGCGCGATTCACCCCGCGGCGCCGGTGGACCAAACCCGAGGGTACACGCGAATTTGCCGGGATTTGGAACATTGGCTTTCCGAGATCACCGAACTGCCCGTCTGCAGCCTCCAGCCCAACGCCGGCTCCCAGGGCGAGCTGGCCGGCTTGCTCGCCATCCGCGAATACCATGTCTCCAGGGGCGAAGCCCGTCGAACCCTGTGCCTGATTCCCGCCTCCGCCCACGGGACCAATCCCGCTTCCGCGGTCATGGCCGGCTTCCAAGTCCTTGCCGTCAAATGCGACGAGCAGGGCAATGTCGATTTGGCCGATCTGACCGAAAAAGCGGAAACCCATGCCGAGACCCTGGGGGCGCTGATGATCACCTACCCCTCCACACACGGGGTTTTCGAAGAAAGCGTTCCGGAAATCTGCCGAACCGTTCATCAATTCGGCGGCCAGGTCTACATGGACGGCGCCAATATGAACGCACAGGTCGGCCTGACTTCACCGGGGCGGATCGGCGCCGACGTTTGCCATTTGAACCTGCACAAAACCTTTTGCATTCCCCACGGCGGCGGCGGACCCGGCATGGGTCCCATTTGCGCGGGGGAACACCTGCGCGCCCACATGCCCACCGATCCCTTCGCCCGTCCCGACCGTCCGCTGGCCATTTCCGCCACCCCCTACGGCAGCGCCTCCATCCTCGTGATCCCCTGGATGTACATCCGCATGATGGGCGCCGAAGGGTTGACGGAAGCCACCCGCACCGCCTTGCTGAACGCCAATTACATGGCCAAACACTTGGAATTGAGTTATCCCGTTCTCTACAGCGGACGCAACGGGCGGGTCGCCCACGAATTTATTCTCGATCTCCGGGAGTTGACCCGCCGGGCCGGCCTCGTGATCGACGACGTGGCCAAGCGATTGATGGACTACGGATTTCACGCCCCGACGATGTCGTTTCCCGTGCCCGGCACCCTCATGGTGGAACCCACGGAAAGCGAAACCAAAGCGGAATTGGACCGGTTCTGCGAAGCCATGCTCGCCATCCGCCGGGAAATCCAGGAAATCATCGACGGGAAAATCCCCGCCGATTCCTCTCCACTGCACCACGCCCCCCATACCGCAGAGGATATCGCCTCCGACACCTGGGACCGCCCCTATGGCCGGGATCAGGCCGCCTATCCGCTCGCCTGGATTCGTGAAAGAAAGTTCTGGCCTGCGTCGGGAAGAATTGACAATACCTATGGAGACCGTAACCTGATATGCACTTGTGAATGGAACCCCAAGGTCTGATCAAATGGAAATCAAAGAAACCCAATTATGCGCGTGGCACCAACAAAGCGGGGCCAAAATGGCGGAATTCGGGGGCTATCGGATGCCCCTCTGGTATGGTACCGGGCCCATCAAAGAACATCGGGCCGTGGTGACCGCCGCCGGGTTGTTTGACACCTCCCACATGGCGCAAATATTGGTGGAGGGACCCAATGCCGAAGAATTGCTGCAAAGAAGTCTCAGCAAAGATTTGAGCACCTGCATCGCCCGGCAACATCCCCTCGAACCCGGACGGGCCACCTATGGGTTCCTCCTTACTGAATCCGGACATGTCATTGACGATGCCATCGTGATGATGGAAGGGTCCGAACGGTATCTGCTCGTCGTCAACGCCGGCATGGGTTCGAGGGTCAGCAAACACCTCTTGCACCTGGGGGAAGACCTGGATGTGGCCGTTTCCGATCTGACCGACCGGTTGAGCAAGCTGGATTTGCAGGGCCCCGCGTCCGGCAAAATCCTGCAAAAGGTGCTGCAACCCTCCCCGAAACTCAAAGCGCCCTTCCCCTATTTTTCTTTTGTGGGCCATTACGACCACCTCCAACGCGGCGTGCAAAGCACCCGCGGCTTTTCCGTGATGGTTTCCCGAACCGGATACACCGGGGAATTCGGGTTCGAACTTTTTGTGCGCCCACAGGATTTCGCGGGACTTTGGCAACAAATTTTGGAGGCGGGGGAAGAATATGGTTTGTTGCCTTGCGGCCTGGGCGCCCGGGACAGTTTGCGCACGGGGGCCATGCTCCCGCTGAGCCACCAGGACATTGGCGATTGGCCTTGTGTCAACCATCCCTGGTCATTCGCCCTGCCCTGGAAAAACGGCACATTCAGCAAGTCCTTCATCGGAGACCAAGCCCTGTTGTCCGCGAAATCCACGGCCCCGCATACCATGGCCTTTCTGGGGGAAACCGGGCGCAAAGTGGAAAACGGCGCGGAGGTGCTTTTGGATGGCGAGCCCATCGGAACCGTGCTCACCTGCGCCACGGACATGGCCATTGATCTTGTGGACGGCGAGGTGCTCAGCCTCGCCTCGCCCGACGCCCCCGAAGCCTTTTCCCCCCGCGGGTTAAGTTGCGGGTTTATTCGCGTCAAGCGCGCACTCGACCCCGGAAGTTCACTGGTGTTAAAAGACAAACGGCGCGAAATCCCCGTGCGAATCGTCACCGACATCCGTCCGCACCGTACCGCCCGCACGGCCTGGCCCCTCTGAACCCAAGCTGATGATCATCGGCCTTTTATCGGATACCCACGGCAACCTCCCGCGAACGGAAAGAGCCCTTTCGCTTTT
>PXAS01000471.1 GCA_003565815.1 PVC group bacterium | reverse complement strand
TATTCCCGGGAGAGGATTTCCACCAGGTTTTGGTTGGAGGCCTGGATGGCGGGGTAGGCGCCGAAGAGGAGACCGGTGCAGAAAGAGGCGCCGAAGGCGATGGTGACGATGAGGGGATCGAAGACGATGGGAAAGTCGAGGGGCCCGGCGGCGATGGCCACTCCGCCGGCGGCGAGGAGGACCCCGGCGATGCCGCCGACCATGCTGATGATGATGGCTTCGACGAGGAATTGTCGGCGGATGTCGATTTTTCGGGCGCCCACGGCTCTGCGAATGCCGATTTCCTTGAGTCGTTCGGTGACGGCGGCGAGCATGATGTTCATGATGCCGATGCCGCCGACCACCAGGGAAATGGCGCTGATGGAGAGGGACAGGATGTCGAGCAGCTTTTGGGCTTCCTGCTTGGACTTGAGGAGATCCAGGGGAATGATGAGGTCGTAATCCTCGACCCCCTGGTGGCGGACGTCGAGGATGCGGCGGATGTCGCGCCCGGCTTCGGACAAGCGGTCTTCTTCGGCCAATTGCACCAGGATTTCGTCCAATTCGCTGCGCAGGGGTTGGTGGGTGAAGCGGGTGAGGGTGGCCCGCAGGGGGATGAGGACGTCGAGGTTGGCGTCGTTGGCGCCCACGGCTTCGAGTTCGGTGGTGTCCACGAATTTGTCCGCGAGGACGCCAATGACCTGATAGGGCTGTCCGCCAATGACGAGGGTGTGTTCCAACATGGAGGCGGGGGGGTGACCGCGGGGCACCAAGCCGGCGCCGATGACGGCCACGCGGTGTTGGCGGAGTTCATCCAGGGGATGAAAGCCGACGCCCGCGGAGAGGGAGAGGTTGTTGACGACCAGGTATTCGCCGGAAATGCCGCGCACCCGCACGTTGTTGACGGGTTGCCGCTCCCGAAGCACCTCCACGGAAAGGTCCCGTGCCATGGCCACGGCGGTGATGTCGTCCATGGCGCTTTGCAAGACTTCGGCGTCCCTTCGGGTGAGGCCGTGCGATCCGCGGGCCCGGGCCTGGTGCAGGGTGGAATTTTCCAATCGGCGATCCACGATGCGGATGAGGTTGGCCCCCAAGGCCCGGATTTGGTTGGCCTGCTTGAGTTTGCTGCCTTCGGAAAAGGAGGACATGGCGATTACGGAGGCGACGCCGATGATGACGCCGAGCATGGTGAGGGAGGTGCGCAGTTTGTGGGCCATGAGGCCTTCGCGGATGCCCATGCGGATCATGTCCCGGAAGCCCAAATTGCCCCGGTTTTCAATGGGATCGGGCTCGCTCGCGGCGGGCGGATTGATGTCGGGGCGAATCTCGTCGGCCACGATTTTCCCGTCCGCGAGGGTGATTTTGCGGTGGGCATGGTCGGCGACTTTGGGGTCGTGGGTGACCAGGAGGATGGTGTGGCCTTGGTTGTGAAGGTCGTCGAGCAGGGCGAGGATTTCTTTGCCGGTTTTGGAGTCGAGGGCGCCGGTGGGCTCGTCGGCAAAGAGGACTTCGGGGCTGTGAATGAGGGCGCGGGCAATGGCCACGCGCTGGCACTGTCCGCCGGAAAGTTCGTTGGGTTTGTGATCGGTGCGGTCGCCGAGGCCGACCTTTTCGGCCATTTCCCTGGCTTTTTCAAGCCGTTCGGCGCGTCCGAGTCCGGAATACGCGAGGGGCAAGGCGATGTTTTCGAGGACGGTGAGGTTCGGGAGGAGGTTGAATTGCTGGAAAACGAAGCCGATGCGACGGTTGCGGATTTCGGAGAGGCGGTTGTCGGCGGCCGTGGACATGTCGTCGCCTGCGAGATGGTAACTGCCGGTGCTGAGTCGGTCCAAACACCCGAGCATGTGCATGAGGGTGGATTTTCCGCTGCCGGAAGGGCCGACGATGGCCGCGAATTCGCCGCGTTGGATGTCCAGGTCCACGCCGTCGAGGGCGTGGACTTCGTGCGTGCCCATGGTGTAGGTTTTCCGGGCGCCGCGCAGGGAAATAAGGGCTTTGGGGGGCGGGGTCATGGCGTGTCCTCCCCGAAGTCGATGGTCACGGTGGCGGTCATTCCGGGCATGGCGGGGAGATCGCGGGTGTCGAGTTCGATTTCCGCGAGGAATTGGGCTTGGCGGGTGGGGGGGGATTGGCGGTAGATGGGGGTGAGGTCCATGCGATCTTGGCCGAGGCGGGTCACGGTTTTGACTTCGCCGCGGAGTTCGATTTCGGGATAGGCGGTCAGGCGGGCGATGGCGGTTTGACCGGGTTTCACGCGGAGAATGTCGCTCTCATGGATGAGCACGCGCAGGATGAGGTCATGGGGGTCGACCAGGTCGCCGAGCACGTCCAGCGCCCAGCTTTGTTGCCCGACGGAGATCGTTTGCCAGGAGCGGGTCCGCCAATGGAGTCGGCGCATGAGGCGGATGATGCCATCGGCGGGGGCGGTGATGCGGACTTTCTCCAAATCGGATTCGCGGTTTGCGAGTTCCTCGCGCATGTGTTTGAGTTCCAGTTGTACGCCTTCGATTTCCAGGGTTTTGGCCGCCACCTCGCGTTGGTGCTTGCGTTGGCTGCGTTCGACCACGTCCCGGGCCTGGTCCACGGCGCTTTGCAAGCTGAGGCGTTCTTCTTCGAGCATGGGTTGGCTTTGCAATTCCAATTGGGTTTTGCGTTCTTCCAACAAGGCCTCGGCGGCGGTGACGTCGCGTTGGTAGGCGTCGAGCGATGCGGCGGTGGCGAAATTCTGACGCACCAAATCCTGTTGGCGTTGCAGGCGGTCTTCGCGGTCTTCGAGATCGAGCTTGGCCAGGGCAATGGAAATTTCAAGCAGGCGGCGCTCTTCGGGGCGAAGGCCTTCGGCGCGGTAGGACAATTCGAGTTCCGCGTGGGCCAATTCCGCGCGTTCGCGGGCATGGGCGGACGCATAGGTGGAGGTGATGACATCCAGTTCGCCCTGGTGGGTTTCCAATTCTTCCAGTTTCAGGTCGATGGCATCGCTTTGGTCTTCGATGCGGGTTTGGATTTCCTCCTCGTCCATCCGAAAGAGCAGATCGCCTTTTTGGACCCGGGTGCCATCTTCGATGACCTGCGCGAGGGTGGCGTTGATGGGATTGTGGATGCGGGCGATGAGCCCGGGTTCGAGCACGCCGACCTCGTGGAGCCGGTGAAGCGGAGCGGGGTCGCGCAAAGGGGGCGGCGGGGCCGGCTCGTCGGCGGGGCGCAACCACAACCAGAGCCCGCCCGCGGCCAGCAGGAGGAAAAGGGGGAGAAGACGAAGCGGGAGTTTGCGGACCATGGAAGAACGGGGTTAATTGGAAAAGGGAAAGACGACGTGGGCAATGGCCCCGGGTTTCAAATCGGCTTGTTCGCTGTCATGCAACAACACTTCCACGCCGATGATATGTTCGAGGGGCGGTTCAATATTGGCATAGAGGCTACCGCGCAAGGACGGCATTTCGGCGGGCACGAGAATCTCCTCGAGTTTGACGACTTCGCCCTGCCAAATCCGGGTCCCCTCGCTGGGAATGCGCACTTGCACGGAAATGCCCTCTTTCAAGTGACGGATATGGCGTTCGGGCACGGAGACGCGGACGACCATGCTGCTGGAATCGGAGAGGCTCATGAGATGGCTGCGGCTGAAAGCATTCATGCCCACGCGGAGCTTGGATTCGCCCACGCCGTCCCACAGGTTTTCGTACTTCACCAAACCGTCCCCCGGGGAGCGAATGACGAGGGATTCCTGGTCTTCGAGCAGGTTGTTGAGGCGATTGATCCGCCAGCGTTCCTGTCGGGTGCGTCGCCGCAAGGTGGATTCGGCCTGGGAAATGCGGCGGGTGGTGCTGGATTCCAAGCTGGCGAGTTCCGACTCCTGTCGGGCCAATTCCAAGCGGGCCAAACTTCGCTCCACGGGACTGGCCGCTTGTTGCACCTGTCGGAGTTGCAATTGTGCCTGCTCAAGTTGCAATTCCCGGCGTCGAACGTCCCGTTCGCGGCGCCGCCGTTCGGCCGGCGCGTTCAATTCGGGCGCCCTTTCAATGCGGGCGAGATCCCGACGGGCGGCGGCCAACTGAATTTCCGCGGTTTCTTTGTCAAGCGCCGCTTGATGGAGTTGCGAGGAACTGACGCCCGTTTCGACGCTCTCGTGTTCCAGTTTGCGAATTTCGAGGAGATTGCGGGCGCGGGCAAGTTGGAAGGCGCCTTCCCGCTCGCGAAGGGCCAGGTCTTCCGCGGCGGATTCGCGAATCCCGGTCCGACGGGTCACCTCCGCGGAGGCGTCGTTGACCTGGTTGTTGATGCGTTCGCTGTCGAGTTCGGCGAGGATGTCGCCTTTGGCGACTTGCGTGTCTTCGGGCACCAGACGGGTGACCCGCATGTCCCAACTGCGAATGGCGGGGACGTTGACGGCGATGCTCTCCAGCGGTTGGAGTTGTCCGCTGGCGGCCACGCGGTCGGTGTCGAGCAGATCCTCCTCGTTCAGCCGCGCGGGCCAGGTTCCATCCGGCGAGAGGTCGGCGAGCTTCACATCCTCATCCTGTATAATGAAATGGGCCCCCACGGGGTGTCCGTCCACGGAACGGAAGGTGCCGTTGACGCTGAGATGGTGGCTCCCGTCGCGGATCCGGGTCCAGCTCAGCGGAACGGCCGGCCCCGAAACGGGGGACTGCGTGCGGATTTGGGCCTGGCCATATACGCCGAAGGGTACGTTTCCCGGGGGTTCGTCCAAAAGAATGACCACATCATAGACTTTCACGCCCGTTTCCTCGTCACCGTCGCCGAGTCCACTGCTTTCGGCCAAATCGCGGGGCAGGGGGGAGACGCTGTGCAGATGCCCCCGCAGTTCCACGTCGGGCATGGGGTTAAGGGTGACGGAGACGGGGTCCCCGGGATTGAAAATGGAGCGCATTTCTTCGGGAATCCGCCCGCGCAAGGCCATGCTCTCGGGATCGGGCAGTTCGGCCAGGGCCATGCCTTTGGCGGATTTTCCGCCCGAAGCGAGTTCACGTTTCAGGCGGCTGGTATAGATGACGACGCCGGCGCGGGGGGCCAGGACGCGGGTATGGCGAAGTTCCTCTTCGACTTCACTTTTTTCACGGTGGATCTCTTCGAGTTGTCGATCCGTGGATCGGGTTTCGATCCTGAGAATTTCCTCGCGAGAGTTGATTTCCCCCTGGAGTTTTTCAATTTCCAAGTCCAAGTTGGCCATGCGCAGCTCGACAATGCGAAGATCATGGGGGTGTGCGGGCAGTTGGGTGACGTGCAAACGTTTTTGGGCATATTCGGTGCGGGCTTTTTGCAAATCCAGGGCGGTTTGGGCCTGTTCCAGGATCACGGGGGCGATGAGATCGCGTTCCAAACGGGATTTGGCGGTGTCGCGCTCCAATTGGGCCGCTTCCAGATTTCGTTTGGCCACCTCGAGACGTCCCCTTGCAATGGCCACGTCTTCTTTCCTCGGGAGCACGCGCAGATAATTCAAACGCGCCTCCTGCACGGCGCGCTGGTCTTTGAGCTGGGCTTTGCGATCCTGCAGATCAATCAGTTGCTCGCGAATGCGTCCCAAACGGATGGCGATGCTGTTCTCCGTTTCCGCGAGTTTGTTTTCGACCCCTTTCATGCGGTCTTCGGGAATGGTCATGTCGAATTCAAACATCACCTCCCCCTCTTCGACCCAAGCGCCTTCGGGCACCCGATAGGTGAATTGGGACCAGCGAATGGGGTTGGTGACGATTTCCTGTTCGCGGGCAAAGGTTTGCACCCGCAAAGATACGGAGGGATGACCTTCCATGCGGGGGAGGGGGCGGGCGCCGGCCATGGACGAGAAGCATGGCAAGGTGATGCCGAGACATGTCATGCCGAGCAAAAGTAGGCCGCGTCGTCTTCTTCCGGGGGCAAAACCGGGGGGGTATCGTAAAATCCGAGTTGTAAACATTTGAACGAAGCATATTCCGTTTTTTTGAGAAAAAATCAAGTTCAAGTGAACGAAAAGCGCATCCGTCGCGGTTTTTGCTTGGTTATCGTTTTTGTTTTGCGCATAAGGCGCGTATGACAACCCGAACCGCCACTCGAAACCGTTCCACCCGCGAAACCCAAATCTCGCTTACCTTGAATTTGGACGGCACCGGCGTGTCCGATATCTCCACCGGGGTGGGGTTTTTGGACCACATGCTGGAACTGCTGACCAAGCATGCTTTGCTGGACCTCACGGTGCAGGCGAAGGGGGATCTGCACGTGGATGATCACCACACCGTGGAGGACGTGGGGATTGTATTGGGCGAGGCGCTGGACATGGCGCTGGGCGACCGCAGTGGCATTCGCCGCTATGGATGGTGTCTGTTGCCCATGGACGAGGCCATGGCCCGGGTGGCCTTGGATTTGGGGGGGCGTCCGTATCTGGTCTACGAGATCGATCATCCCGCCACGCACATCAAGGATTTCGATTTGCAGCTTTTGGAGGAATTCTGGCGGGCGTTCAGCACCCAGGCCCGCATGAATTTGCACATCGCCCAATTGTATGGCAAGGATGTACACCACGCCCACGAGGCGGTGTTCAAAGGCGTGGCCAAGGCGCTGGATGCCGCCAAACAACGGGATGAGCGGGTGAAAGGCGTTCCGTCCAGCAAGGATCTCATTTGAGGGGGCGGCAATGATCGGTGTTCTGGATTATGGCATGGGCAATCTCGGCAGCGTGCTCAACACCTGTCGAAAACTCGAAATCCCCGCGAAACTGATTTCCAGTCCCGAGGGCATGGAGGATTTGCACGGTATTCTCATGCCGGGGCAGGGGGCTTTTCGCGATTGCATGAGCCATCTGCGGGATCATGGCTTTGTGGAGCCGCTGCGCGCCTGGGTGGCGGAAAACCGCCCGTTTCTCGGCATTTGCATGGGGCTGCAAGTGCTGTTTGAAGACAGCGAGGAAAGTCCGGGCGTGGCGGGGCTGGGCATTTTGCCGGGCACGGTACGCCGCTTTTCTCCCACCGGGACGTTGAAGGTGCCGCAAATGGGGTGGAATCGGGTTCGGTGGATGCCCGGGCAGTCTTTTTTCCCCCAAGCGCTGCATGACCGCCATTTTTATTTTGTCCACAGCTATTACGTGCCCATGACCGATGCCAAGTGGGCGGGGGGCATCACCTCCTATGGCATCGAGTATCTGAGCGCCATTTCCTTCGGGGAATGTCACGCGGTCCAATTTCATCCCGAAAAAAGTCAGCGGGACGGTCTGGCCTTGATCCGCGCGTTCGCGGACCGGGTCAACCATCTCCGGAAACCTTCTCAAGAGAACGCATCATGAATATCCCCCTGTTGAAAGAATTGTGTGAAGCCCGGGGTGTTCCCGGACAGGAATCCGACATCCGGGCCATCGTGCGCCGGGAATTGCAGGCGTTGTCGCCCGCGGAAATGCGGGTGGACGCCATGGGCAATCTCTACACCACCTTTGCCGGGGAGCGGGAAGACAAGATCATGATCGCGGCCCATATGGATGAGATCGGCTTCATCGTCAAACACATCGATGACAAGGGGTTTTTGCGTTTGCAACCGCTGGGCGGCTTTGATCCCCGCCAGTTGTTTGCCCAGCGGGTGCTGGTCTCGACCGTGGAGGGCGGCTTGGCGCCGGGGGTCCTCTGTTATGCCACCAAACCGCCGCATTTACTTTCCAAACCCGAAGGCAAAGAACCCGAAATCGAACAATTTTTCGTGGATACGGGCATGACGGTCGAGGACGTGAAGGCGAATTTTGAAATCGGATGCATGGTCACCCTGGACCGCACCCTGTCCGAATGCGGGCAGGGGATTGTCAGCAAATGTCTGGACAACCGGGTCGGGGTGTTCGTGATGATCGAAGCCCTGCGCAAATTGAACCAATCGAGCGGGTCCGCCTTCACCGTCGTGGCCGTGGCCACCACCCAGGAGGAGATCGGGTTGCGCGGCGCCACCACCGCCGCCTACCAGGTGCAACCCGCCATTGGCATTGCCCTGGACACCACCATTGCCGCCGACTATCCCGGCGGGACCCCCGAGGCCAACGTGACCGTGCTCGGAAACGGAGTCGGGATCAAAATCATGGACGGATCCATGGTGAGTCATCCGCTCTTGGTCAAACACATGCGGGAAGTGGCGGACGACGAAGAGATCCCCAACCAATTGGAAGTGCTGCCGCGCGGCGGCACCGATGGCGGCGCCTTGCAACGTGCGGCCAACGGGTGCGCCGGCATTACCCTCAGCATCCCCACGCGTTATATCCACACCGTCAACGAAATGGTCTACAAAAAAGACGTGCAGGCCGCCATTGATTTGCTGGCCGCATATCTCGCCAATGCACATGCGGGCAAATACGACTGGATTGATTGAGCCTTCCGCCAATATTGGAGGTATGCCATGGTATTGTTGTCCATTTTGATTGCCGGAGGTTTGTGCATGTTGATGCACATGATTCTGGAATTGAAGCTTGAAGAAAAGAAACGAAATCTGCTCATTTTTTTGCTTATTTATGTGTTGTTGCTCTCCATGCATTTCAGCTACAGCACGATGCATTCTATTGACAAAACGATGAAAGCGAATCGAAACAGCCGATATTTATCAGAGATATTTGAGCGGATGGATGTCTCGGAAGAAGGCGACTGTGATTTGTTGAAAAAACAGGTCCGTTATTTGCATCACAAAATCCATGTTGTATTTCATGATGAAATGGAATTCACGGCCTTGGTGGATTGGATGGGAATGCCCGCGAATGGCCTTGTCGTCCCGCGACAGGGAGAAGAATGATGGGACCGGCGACTGCGGGAAGTCAGAAATCAACAAGTAGAGTAGAGAGGAACAAGCGGCTGTTACGCCAACTTGCCCTCCCCCTCGTCGAACCGGACGTGCGGTTTTCCCGCATCCGGCTCTCCTGCAAACTCCCGAGTCAAAGACTCGTTCCGC
>PXAS01000052.1 GCA_003565815.1 PVC group bacterium | reverse complement strand
GTATTCATGCGCCTGAGACGCCCGTGAATAAATTTTCACCAGCACCCCTGTTTGTTCTGGAAGACGATAGACCACGCCCTCCCCTCCCCGGTTTAGCACGGAACCCAGTTTTCGGGCAACCCCATGGCGATCATAGACCCGGGTGAGACCGTCCGTTACATTCAGATCCTGCCTTCCCGAAAATTTCGAGGGAGGCAAAGGACCTTCCGTCTGCGTCACGGCCGGGGGTGTCGACGAAGGCAGAGGGGTACGGTGTCCGGGAGGAGACGGCACACGCGGTTTCGGTTGAAGAAATGGAAAAAATCTTTTCAGCATACCCATGGGAAGTCCGGTACCCCGCGGCTTTCCAATCATTTCCATGATAATCTTTTTCGACACATTCTTCCGGAAAACTTCCCCGACGTCCGCTTCTGATAGAATGTACCCGCAACCCCAGCCGGAGAACCTCACATGAGTTATCGCAAAGTCAGACATATCCACGCCCGCAACGATGAATGGATCCGCGTCCACCGCAACCGTCCAAGTGGTGGCGGGGGAGGTGGAGACGATGGTTGCGCCACTCTTATCGGAATAATCGTCCTTTTCGCCTTGCTGGGAAGCTGTTTCGGATGAACCCCGCCACAAGAACTATCAACCTCACGGCCAAAACAACCGAAGGATCTGCCAACCGCTGATCTGTTCAGGTGTCACCTCCTCGCCAATCGCCGGACGGAAGCCCGGGGTATAGTCCGGCGACTCCGCACCGGGAAGCCGTTCCCGCAGTTCATCAAGGGAAGAGGGGACAATCCGCACCGGGGCGCGAATAAGACTGAGAGGAAAGGTGCTGCCGATAAGGAGGTGCATAAGATCGGAAGCCGAAGCTTCTCTATGGCTCCGAAGGAAAGAGGAGGAATTTACCCACCACGTCATCCAAATCATACGGATCAGGCTTCACCCGTTTGTCCCGCAGGGCCTCCCAGTTGACACGCTTGTCGTTTTCTTTCCCAATAACACGTCGGGTGACAGGGACCCCGCCCTCAAAGCTCACCCATTCAAAAACTTCCGGCTCCGAAGTATCCACGTCACGGTACAGCAGCCAGAGATTTGGATGCTCGCGAGCCAGCTCAATCACCGCGAAGCGCATGAGCAAATTTCCCTGGGTGATATTGAAGAGGACACGCTGACCGGATTGCAGGGTATCTTTCAGTTCCCCTGCAAGTACTCGCGCGGTTTTGGCAATGGAGCGGGACTCCAGCCGATCCGGAGCGATGCGGGTCGTGTCCCTCGAATAATCCAGATGCGAGGCAAGAAGATAGTCGATGGCTTTGGCGGGAATGATCGATTCTTTCTCGTTCCCAGAGGTCCAAAGGGTGACAGGCACCTTTCCAGTAAAAAGTGCTGCCATAAGCACCGGTCCCATCGCCCCGCTTGCCAGGCTGTGGAACGCATCCACGTCCCTGGGCCAGTCAACGGGCGTATCGCTGTCGCGGACCCCCTGCCCCGTGACTTGCGCCATTGCGCTGGGAAGATTCCACACCGCCACGGAGCGGGTGTTTGCAGGGAGTATCGTCTCGTAATAGTTTTCACTCGGCAGCATCCACTTCCGGCTGCCGAATTCGATTCGGCCTTTGTTCCCCAGTCGCACCCGGCGAACCCGTTTCCCGTCATACTCCCCGGTGAGTATCCAGTCCTTGGCCAGTGCGATGCGGTGCCAGGGTATGTCTTTTTCCAAAAGCAGTTCCCGGCACAATGCCGCCGCCAAGGTCCAGGACCGGCCCTCCGCATCGGGCCCAACTAAATGGGGGGATTCCTCGCCCTCCAACAGGAAAACCAAGCCCAATGCCACGGTATCTCCGGTCCCTGTCATCGGATACAGGCACATCGCGGCCACCCGCTGCCCCAAGTCATCCAGACAGGGACTGCCAATGCCCGCCAGCGGGACTTGGCACAGGTCTGGCAGCGCATCCATGAGTGGCCCCCGCATGGGAAGCGGCAACAACGCCAAGTCCCTGGCAATGAACGGTCGTATCGATTTCGGCAAAGCAGCCAATCGACCCGCGTCGGGTATCGCTCCACCTTGCTGAAGATGATCCGCCAAGCAGCCGGAAAAAAGCATCCGCTTGGACTCTCCGGCTTTCCGTGACCGGGGCGCACTCAAAAAGAGCGGACAGAGGGTGCTCATTGCGATGAACCCCCGGCGAAAATGCAAATCAGAATGTCATCTTCCTCTGTGATCGGTTTCTGAATCTCATCTGTACGAAGTTCTTCCACATCCAGCACCGAACCGCTTTCATCAACAAGACCCATGGCAAAAACCTTCCGGGTCTTCCGTAACATCCAAAGCACACGGGCCCCGGCCAACTCTGGGCTTTCCTCCGCAAGCTCCCATTGCGCCAAGGGGATCTCCTCCTGTCCGGCTTTGATTTCAAACGACATGTCAGATGTGGCGAAGGACTCCCGGGGATGCGGGTCGGATGCGTTCTGGTAGATCAAGGCGTGGTGTTTTACTTCCCCCTCGGCGCCGGCCGCCGCCAGCAACTGCAATTTCGGAACAGGAAATGCGATGATTGTTTCCGCATCCCGCACCAACTCCACCAGCCACTTCGCTTCCTCCCGTTCCTCGGCTTCATCTTCCAACGCTTGCAGCCGTCCCAGTCCCTGGCAACGACGTGTCTCCTCCGATTGATACCCAATCCGTGGATCGTCCGGATAAAGGATCGGCGCCCCAATCCGATTTTTCAGGGCATCCGGCAGAGGCTCTCCAAACAAAAAGGTCTGAAACGCGGACAGGGCCGCCTCACTTTCGGACGCACTCAGCGTGTCCACCACCCAGGAGGCAGACAAGGACTCTGGACGCAGCGTGTGTGTATTCCAGATGCAGAGCGTGGCCAATTCATCCTCATCCCACCCCATGTACAACTCGGACATAAAGGCGGGGACGGAAAATCGGCTGTAGGGTGTCACAAGGAACTCGCCGTCCCGCTCTCCAATGATTGCGACATACACCGGGGCTTCCGCTTCCGGGGTTAGCGACCCCGCCATCATCCGGATTTGTCCCACCGTCACCGGTTCAGCTGCATACGGGGCCACCTGCAGAGCGGTTGCCGGCGCTTCGTCCCGGTCGGGCATCTCGCTTTCTTCCACTTCCGCTTCATTCACTTCTTGGTCAATCTCATAGGCCTGTAGCCACAGCCCGCACCAAGCCTGCTGCGTTTCACTGATTTCGATGGTTTTGATTTTCGGTAAGTGTTTCATTGTTTTCCTCGTGTCCCTGTTTCATTCACCCATGGCCTTATCGATCCAACCAACCGCCCACTCTGGTAACGGGATTTGATCCAAGGCGATTTCATGTAGCTTTTGTTGTACCATTCCACCCAGTAAGAAGTGCTGTTCGCGGTCATCTTCCGGATATAGTGTGGTAATTTTTTTCATTAGGCTCACCGCATGGGCTTTGCGGCGGTCATACAATGTTGCCTGGGCCACATTCAGGGCTTCCAACAAGGGATCGTGCGTCATGGGAAGGTTCAACGCCATCGCCAGCATCAGGCTTCGGGCGTCTGCTTGCATTTCCCTCCACATCTCATCGGCCAAACCCTCGGCGATCTCCAAAAACTCCGCTTCCGCCGCCGCCGAGGCAGGTTGCGTGCCCGGAACAGAAAGTTCATCCACACGTTGGCCCAAATACCGGGCACTTTTCTTCAGTAAGGCATCCATCATCGGCACCGGACTCCCTTCCTTCCCCGCATGCGCTTCGTTTAGCGACCGAGTCATCAACGCTTTTCGTGTTTTCGCGTGATTGCATTCGCCGCGAACAAAATGACTCACCGCATTTTTCATCACCCCTTTCGCGCGACGGTTGCACATCGCCAGCTTATGCTCCAAATCCGCCTCCACCGCGGCCACGGGCTCCAACATCCATTCCTTTTGATACCGGACGTCTCCCCGCTTCATCATGGCGTTATAGCTGTCAAACAAGGTGACCGCCTCTTTTACATCCAATGCTTCGCGCTGCCGGCCGATCCAAACGAGCTTCCGCATCATCCGGATGAGCATTCGGGTAAGCTCTTCCCGGATCTGTTCGTCACAGAGATTGACCGCGCAACGCGCCTTCCATTGATACCAGTGTTCAAGTTGTACGGACATTATTAAAGCCTTGGTTGGGTTTCTTTTAATTTCACGCGGAGGTCTCTCGTTTCTTCCACCGTCAGGGAGGGTTTGGTCGGGTTCCGAGAAATGCAGGTGCTGATCGCATTCTGTTTTTCGGCTACAAACTCGTCGCGTGGGATCAGCGCGTACCGCCGGCAAAGAAAAAACGTATGATGTTGAGGGGTTACGTTGAGCACTTTGAAAGAAAAACGCCCCCCGGATTTTGTGCGCCCAAAAAGCATGGGCGCCGCCTCCAAGGAGACATCATACCGGCGATCACCATTCAGGGAAAGCCCGGGATGCACTTTCCGGTCATGGTTTTCTCGGTACCACGTGGCGCAACGGTCCCAAGTGGTTTCAGGGACAAGCCAGATGCTTCCAAAATCAACCCGGATCGAGTGCATACGGAGCAGCCTTTCGGCCATCTTCTCTTCGGCTTTGCTTTGGTCCGCGTACTTATTGGCCATGGGTCCCCTGTCTCCCAAGCAAAAGCGCGAGCGCCTTTTCTTCCTCCCGATCCAAATGCGGTTTGTCCATGTTCAAATACACGCGCATCCGATAGGGCGGCGTTTCCCGACGCTCTGCAAAGTGGTGAAGGAGAAACAACCCACGGCGTCCCAAGCGAAAGCAGGTGACCCGTTCCGGTTCGGAGGCCCGCAAACCCTTCACGCGTAGCGTGTCCCGGCCTTTGTTCGAACCGCGCGTGGTACCGATGGCCATGGGAATGGGCTCAAAAAGGGTGTCGAACGACACTTTTCTCCGCAAATAGAGCCCCGGGTGCTCCACTCGGTCCGACTTCACGTCATGGTGCGAATGACATTGCTTCCACAAATCTTCATCGGGCCACCAAATCGTTCCCCACCGGAGTGAAAGCACCGTGGTCAGTAACTCCAGGATCCGCTGAGCTTTTACATTATCATCTGAATTTGAGTTTTCGGACATGATCCTAGCATGTATCTGATATCCGAACGGAAATCACAACCAAAAAAACGCGGGGAATCGTCCTTTTTCAAGCAAAAGCGTTGCCGATACACCTTCATGTGCACCTGCAAGGTGGGGCAGATCAGAGACCGGTTGCGGATTTTTGAGGAAAAAACCGCAATCGAGCATTGTTTCAAGCTTCTGGATAGAGAGGGACTGCGAGCCCCCTCCCTTTCCTCATTTCTTATAAAGCCCCTGACTTCCCATGACCATCCTTTTACTGTTCGTTGTATTTCTGGTTGAAACGGTGTTCGACACCCGGTTTCATTTGGATGCGATCTTTTGGCTCGCGGCGATCAGCTTTGATGTGGGTGTCTATCTCTTTCAAAATTTCCAAAGTCAAATTCAAAGCGTTTTCGGGTATTGCGTCAGAGCCATCATTGCGTTGTTGGGGCTTTCTGCTTTGGTTTTGCTCGGGTTTATCCTTGTGAACCTGCCCGGATTCTTCCTTGAGTATGTGATCCCATTTATCGCAGTCCTTTTTAGGGGGGTGGTTTGGGTGTTGGCAATAGGTTTCGGGGTGTGGATTCTGTGTTTACTGGCGAAAGGGAAATGTGTCCAGGCCAAGGCCCCTCTCCCTACTTCAACTCCTGCGGGTGCTGCCGCTTCACCCCAGCCGAACCTGAGCGCTTCCCGCAACATTAGTCCGACATCCTTACCCAGGCCCTCCAATGCCTCCGCATTCTCCGCTCCCCAGCCCCCGTCACCACCCTCACACGTCTCCCGGACCCGGTTGGCCCATTCAATATCCCAACTCCACCCATCATCCTGTGCCGGTAGGGTGGTACAGCCTACTTCACAAGCTACGCTCAGTCCACCACACGACAGCCCACCTTTATCACCGGGAACGGCATCACTTCGGTTGGAAGTGTTTGACCCGAAAGGAAAGGCCCGGGAACTGGAACCTCATTTTGCCCAGGGGGGTGAAGGGAGAATCCATTCACTCAAAATACAACAAAACGCATTGGTCAAAATTTATCTCCACCCCTCTGGTCTTGCAGAGAGAAATAAGAAGCTACAAGCGCTGGTGAAGCAGCGGCTCCATGAAACACGGCCGGAATTGGCATGGCCGCGTTTTCTTGTCACGGATGCAAATGGGAATTCCTGTGGTTTTGCGATGGCCCGCATGACAGGTGTTCCACTTTCCCATCTGAGTTGTCCCCAACAATTTCAAAATCTCCTGCCGGATTTCAAATGGAATGACTTTGTATCAATCTCCATCCAAATGCTCGAAACCTTGGAATATCTTCACCAGAACGGGATTTGTGCCGTGGACTTCAACCCAGCGAATTTCCTCATATGCCCCAAACATAAGCGCTTGCTATGGATTGACTGCGACAATTTTCAGGTAACAGATAATAACTGTGTGTATCCAAGCCATGTGTTTCACAGGCATTACACCGCTCCGGAACTCTTGCGCACGGCAGAGAAACAGCTCAGGACACAGGACCAAGATACATTTGCCGCCTCACTTCTGATCTATCGAATTCTCTTACAGGGTGACCACCCTTTTCGGAAAAAAGGCGGGGCGAATTTAGAGCAAAATCTGGAGCATCGCGTTTGTCCGCTTGCACCGGGTCAGGAACATTTCATGCCGGAGGGTCCGTGGCAAAGGCTGTGGCTAAGCTACTCGGCGTCCATGCGCAACATTTTCCTCAGAATGTGGGTGGAGGGTATCAACCAACCGGAAGTCCGCCCCTCTCCCAGTGAGCTAATCGCCGGCTTGCTGAAGGCGTAACCGGGCTCAAGGAGAGGCTGGTATGAAACTCTTCTGCAAGAACGCTTCCCCTCCCCCGAGGATGGAGGCGATCACCACTGCCATAAACCCGGGTTTCTGTAGATTTTTTCGATTATCGCCGGAAATGGGCAGGGTTCCCGTCTTCTTATCCCCATGAGCCAATTGTACACAGCCCGCAATTTCATATCGCACAACCGATTTCAAACCTTCGGACAGGGGCGGGTGAAAGCCCGGGGGCGTCCGAAGGTCCTTTTTCAATGGAGTACCCCATGAACACGATCATTGTTTTTGTTGTGGGTTTCACCACCGCCTTGTTGTATTCCCGCGGCAAGGCGGATCCGGTTCAGTCACTGGTAGTGGACGCGAAGCGCGTCGGACGCTGGTGTGCAAAACAGTGGTCTCAAACTCGGAAAGGCCCCAACGAACCATGAAAACCTTGAAACAATCCGTCACCCCCCTCCCCCAGGAGGAAAATCATACTTGTGGGTATTGTGCGGCACACGCGGCCTACTGTTATTATGGTCTGAATCCGGAAGCCCTTGAACTCAGGACGTTCCTTGGAACCGATCATATTTTGCCGTACAATTTTCCGGGGCGAACCCGTCTGGAAAATCGGCTTGGGGGCGCGGACAACCTCTTCTCGGGAACCTGGCCCATGGATATGCTGGCAGTTCTGTACTGGGACGGTTTCGACACAGAATATGTCGTGAAGCCTTATCCCGCCTATCATATCCGGCTGCGCGACCATCTGGAAAACGGGGACCTTGCCCTGGTGATTCTATATGATTGCTATCACTGGGCGGTGGTCTCCGGGCTCGGACCCAAGGGCATTCAAATTACCGACAGTATTTTGTGGGGGGATTCCGGAAGAAGGAGACTGACGTACTGGCTGGAAGCAGAAACGTTTGCCCTGGAGGAACACGGCATCATCCTGATTTCCCGGGATGAAAACACGGGCATCCGGAACATGACGTATCCCGCCTTTGCCCGTGAATACGCGCGCGGTGTGGATTTCTGCGCAAAAATCGTTGGGAAAACACTGGGTCGCAAAGTGAAATCCCTGTTACCTTGACCGTCGCGTTCATCTTCAATTCGGGACGCCGGTTGAGGTTTCCGAATGAAGGCCCTGTTGATTCAATTAAGATGACTTGAGAAAAGGATTTCTAACCAGCGGATGCTTCGCCGTCCTGCGGATTTTTGGGGGTGAGTGAACCCCGCGAATGGCAGAGCCGTCCCGCGAATGGGGGGAGGGAAGAGGGGTGTCCCGCGAATGGCAGAGCCGTCCCGCGAATGGGGGGAGGGAAGAGGGGTGTCCCGCGAATGCTTCGCGGGCCTGCGGATGGGAGTCTTTAAATTACCTGAAATTATAATTACAACCATTATCGCAAAATAACCTTGTAAATTGACCCGTCCAGGGTGCATTATACAAGGATAAATAATAGAGAGACATCCCGAAATTGGGCTTTGAGGTGGCTCCCGATGCACTGCGGCGCTTTTGGATGATGCTCGCGCATTTCCACGGTCAAACCTGGAATGCCAGCCGCCTGGCCGAAGCCATGGGGGTCAAGCGTTCCACGGCCGAGCGTTATCGGGATATTCTGGCCGGGACCTTTATGCTGCGGGTATTGCCGCCCTGGTTTGAGAATCTGGGCAAACGGCTGGTGAAATCGCCCAAAGTTTATCTGCGTGACAGCGGGGTACTGCACCAGTTGCTCGGTTTGGATGTGGCCATGGATTTGCCCCGTCATCCCCAATATGGTGCCAGTTGGGAGGGTTTCGCGCTCGAACAAACGCTCATCGCCCACGGCCAGCGCGACGCGTTTTTCTACGGCACTCAGGGTGGCGCGGAGTTGGACCTGCTGTTTATCCGCCACGGAAAACGCTGGGGGTTCGAGTTCAAATGCGCGGATGCGCCTGTCACTTCAAAATCAATGCACATCGCACGGGAGGATTTGGATTTGGAGCATCTTTGGGTGGTCTATCCCGGCACCCGCCGCTATCCCCTGACCGAGCACATCACCGCGCTACCTTTGCGT
>PXAS01000490.1 GCA_003565815.1 PVC group bacterium | reverse complement strand
TATTATTTCGCTTTACAAACATTTCGTAAAACGTAATATTCGAAATATGAACAATAAAAATCGTGAAGAAAAGCTGGGGTTTATTTTTGAAACCGGACGGGCGTTGCGGTTTTACATGGATTATGCGGTGGGGGCCATTGAGCCGGAGGCTTCTCCGGGTCACGGGGATTTGTCGGTCATTCAAATGAAAGCGGCCATGGAAATTTGGTTGTATCAGCCGATGAATCTGGGGGAATTGGCGCGCCGACTCAAGGTCGGTCCCTCCTCGGCCAGCGCGTTGGTCGATAAATTGGTGGAGAAAGAAGTGGTGACCCGGGAGCCCGACCCGGAAGATCGCAGGCGGGTGGTGTTGTGCATTCATCCCCGGGCCGCCGAAGCGATGATTGATTGCAACCGCCGCTTTCACGAGGCTTTCAGCGCCATTGCCGGTCAGGTGGGCGATGAAAATGTCGACAAATGGTACGATGTGATGACGCAAATCCACAAAATTTTGGAAGAGGAGGTGAAAAATGGTTGAAACGAAATCCGGTCCGGAAAATCAAACGGAACCAAATCCCGATGAAAATTCCGGGGACATGCGGAAGGATTCGAATGGTGACAATCCATTGCGCGCCCGTATCGGGTGTGGCCTGCTCGTGCTTTTGTTTGCCATTGGCGGCGCGGCCGGGCTGTATGCGCTGCGTGAACAAACCGAAGCGGTGATCCCGGCGGATCCGCTGTTGACCGTGCGGGTGATGTCCGCCGAATTGGAGGAGGTGGGCATCACCTTGGAAGGCCATGGCGTGGTCCGTCCGGTGCGCACGGTGGAAATTTCGGCGGAAGTCGCGGGGCGGGTGGCGCACATGCCCAGGGGACTGCGGGAAGGAGATTTGGTGGGGCGGGGGGAGCCATTGCTACGCATCGAGGATGATGACTACATCCAGTCGGTGAAGGAAGCGGAGGCCGGTGTGGCCCAGGCATCGGCATCTCTGGCCGCTTTGCAGCGCCGCTGGGAAAGTGACCGGGAACGCAGGGAACTGCTGGTCCGATCCAAAGCGCTGGCCGAGGGGGAATACGAGCGGACGCGCAGACTTTTCGAAGAGCAGGCCATCGGCTCCGTCAATGCCGTGGAAGCCGCCGAGCAGGCCTATACCCGCACGGCCCTGGAGCTTTCTTCGTTGGATCAGGCCCTGCATCTGTATCCGGTTCAACAAAGTGAGTTGGAGGCGATGCTGCGCGCGGCGGAATCCCGGCTGGAACGTGCCCGAATCCAGTTGAGCCGCACGGAAATCAAGGCTCCTTTTGACGGGCGGGTGACCCATGCCGCCGTCGAGGAAGGTCAAATCGTGCAACCGGGGCGTCATTTGCTCAGCCTGGCGGAAGACGCCGAGCTGGAAATCCGCTTTTCCCTGGAGGCGGCGGAGGTGCGGAACTGGCTGCCCTTTGGCGAGGAGGACCGGGAGGGGCCACCCGCCTGGTTCCCGCCCCTGCCGGACTTGTCCGCCCAAGTGAGTTGGCGCGAAGGGCGCACCGAATTGAAGTGGACCGGATTTCTGCATCGGATCGTTTCCTTTGACGCCACCACGCGCACGGCGGTGCTCGCGGTGCGGGTGCATGCCGATCAGGCCCGCCATGAGGATCAGCCGATTCCTCTCTCCGACGGCATGTTTTGCAAGGTGGAAATTCCAGGAAGAACGCTCACGGACGTGTTCGTGCTCCCCCGCTCCGCCGTCACCTATGACGGTCAGGTGTATTTGGCCGAGGAAGATGGCGACGCGGACCGCCTGCGCACCGTACCCGTGGAGGTGATCCGCGCCGAAGGCGACCGCGTGTTTGTCCGCGGCGACATTGCGAGCGGAGACCGGGTGATCGTCACCCGGCTGGTCGCCCCCCTGGAAGGCGCCAAACTCGAAATCCGGGAGGACTGAGCCATGCGCAAATTTTTCGGCGCCTTTGCTTCCAATATCGTTTTTGCCAACATCTGCATTTTCCTGATGTTTGTGCTGGGGTTTCTCAGCATTCATCTCATGCGCCGGGAAATGTTCCCGGAGATGTCGCTGGACCGGATCATGATTACCGTGCCGTTTCCGGGGGCGGATCCCGAGGAAATCGAGGAGGGGATATTGCGCAAAATCGAGGAGGCGTTGCAGGGGCAGGAGGGCATTCGGGAGTTGTTGACCCAAGCCCGCGAAAACGTGGGCACGGCGGTGGTCACGGTCATGGAAAACGCGGACACGCAAAAGGTGCTCGACCGGGTTCGCCTGCAGGTGGACGCGATCAACACCTTCCCCGTCAACGCCGAAAACCCGGTGATCAGCGAGTTTGTCCTCGAAGACATCGTGGTGATTCTTTCGATCTCCGGCGACATGCCGGAACACCGCATGAAAGAATGGGCGGAGCGAACCAAACAGGGGCTGCTGGAAGAACCGGAAATCACTTTGGTCGAAATTTTCGGCGCCCGGGATTATGAAATTTCCATCGAAATCTCCGAAGCCCGCCTGCGGGAGCACGGTCTGACCTTGCGGCAGGTCATGGACATCGTGCGCAGCCACAATGTCAATATTCCCGGCGGACAGCTTCGCAATGATTTGGAGGAGGTGCGGTTGCGGACCTTGGGGCGGAAATACACCGGGGAGGAGATTTCACAAATTCCCTTGCTGACCCGCACGGACGGCACCGTGGTGAAGCTGGGGCAGGTGGCGGATGTGATTGACGGGTTCGTGGAGGACCGCATGAAGGCTCGTGTGGACGGGGTGCCCGCCCTGTTTCTCTATGTGAAAAAAACCGCCCAACAGGATGCCATCCATATCTCGGAGGCCGTGCAACGGTATTTGGAAGTCCAGCGCCGCCAATTGCCGGAGGGTTTTGTGCTTGCGGAGGTCTTTGATTCCACGGAAATGCTCCGGGGCCGCATCAATCTCTTGGTACGGAACGGCAGCATCGGCCTGGGGCTGGTTTTTCTGTTGCTCTGGCTTTTCCTGGACATGCGGCTCAGTTTCTGGGCGGGCATGGGCATGCCCATCTCCATTGCCGGCGCCCTGGTGATCCTTTGGGCCACGGGCGGGTCCATCAACATGATGTCCCTTTTCGGCCTGATCATGGTGCTGGGCATCGTGGTGGACGATGCCATCGTGGTCGGCGAATCCATTTACCGCCATCAACAAACCGGCGATGAATCGCCCCTGCAGGCCGCCATCAACGGGGTCAGCGAAGTGGGACTGCCCATCCTCGGGGCGGTGACCACGACCATGGTGGCCTTTTTGCCTTTGATGTTCGTGGGGGGCATCATGGGGAAATTCATTTTCATTCTCCCGGTGGTGGTGATTTCCTGTTTGGTGGTGTCGTTGGTGGAATGTTTGCTGTTGCTCCCCGCGCATTTGGGAGAGAAGGGCATCGAGGCGCGTCGGGAAGGCGGACGTTTTCATCGGGGCTTCAACCGTCTGCACGATTTCACCGGCAAGGGGCTGGAGCGCTTCATCGAGGGCCCCTACGAACGTTTCCTGCGCTTTGCTCTGCGCTGGCGGTATGTGGCCATTTGCGTGGCCGTCGGCATCCTCGTGCTCATGGGCGGCGCCCTCGCGGGCGGGCACATTGAATTAACCATGTTTCCCCGTTTCGACAGCTTTCTGCTCACCGCCAGCGTGGAGTTTCCCGATGGAACGCCCCTTGAAGTCACGGACAATGCCCTGAATCAAATCGAAGAGGCCACCCATCGGCTCAATGACCGCATTGAAACCCGAAGCGGGCAGCCTGCGATCCGGAAGATCATGCGCTTGGCCGGACAAAATCTCGGAGACCAATACGCCACCGGGGGGCACAACATTGGTTCCGTGCAAATCCTGCTGGTGGAAAGTGATGACCGGAACCTGGATTCCGACGCCATCCGCAGCATTTGGGAATCCGAAATCGGACGCATTCCCGGTGCCGATGCCCTGAATGTCGCCGGGATTGACGCGGGTCCGCCCGGACGGCCCATTGACATCCGGGTGCGCGGCACCCAACTCGAGCGCATGGAAGCCGCGTCCCGCGACCTCATGCGCCGTCTCGCGACGTATGAAGGCGTGACCCAAATTCAAACCGACTACCGTCCCGGGCGCAACGAAATCCGTTTCCGTCTTCGGCCCGAAGCCGAAGCCCTGGGAATTTCCGTGGAGGACTTGGGCAGCCAAATCAGTACCGCCTATTATGGTGGGGAGGCCATGCGGATTCAGCGGGGACGGGACGACATACGCGTCATGGTTCGCTACCCCGCCGTCGACCGCAGCCGCATGTCCGATCTTCAACAGGTGCGCATCCGCACGCCGGATGGACGGGAATTGCCCCTCCAGGCCGTGGCCGACATTGAAACCGGGGCCGGATATGCCGACATCACCCGCGTGGACGGTATGCGGATCATCAGCGTCAGCGCCGACGTCAATACGGAAATCGCCAATGCCGAACGCATCAATCGCAGGATTGAACAGGAACTGTTTCCCGAACTTCATCTGGACTATCCCGGCGTTTTCTTTGAATTCCAGGGGGAAAAGCAGGACTCCGCCGAGTCCATCGCCTCCTTGCAAATCGGATTTCCCCTGGCCTTGGTGGGCATTTACGTGATCATCGCCGCCATCTTCCGTTCGTATATCCAGCCCATCTTGATTATGTTGACCGTTCCCTTCGGCGTCATCGGCGCGGTGCTGGGACATTTGCTGCGCGGCGTCGAGGTATCCCTGATGAGCCTGTTCGGGATCGTGGCCCTCGCCGGGGTCGTGGTGAACGATGCCATCGTGCTCATCGAGGCCTACAACACGAATATCGCCAAAGGCATGGGGGTTCGGGAAGCCATTGTCGAAGCGGGCAAACGCAGGTTCCGGGCCGTGTTTCTCACCACCCTGAGTACCGTGGGCGGGCTGACGCCGTTGATTCTGGAAACCGATCTGCAGGCACAATTCCTCATCCCCATGGCGCTCTCCATTGCCGCCGGCGTGGCCTTTGCCACGTTGCTGACCCTGTTGCTGATTCCCAACCTGTTGTTGGTGTTGAATGACGCCCGCAGGTTCGTTCACTTTCTCGTCAAAGGCCGATGGCCGGAAACACGGGCGTCCGTGGAACCCGCCCGACTTCGAAACACCCGGGAGACCTTCTGAAATGCGTACCCTACTGCTGATGATTCTTTTTGCCGCCGGAAACGTCCGGGGCTTGACCTTGGAGGAGGCCCTCGCGGCCGCCTTGCGGGACAACCCCAGCGAAGCGGTCGCCCGGGCACGGCTGGAGCAGGCCGAAGCCCGCTACCAACAATCGCGGGCCGCGTATCGTCCCCGGATCAGTCTCGAGGCCGGCGGCACCCACATCCGCTACAGCGACACCGAAGCGGCCATGATTCCGGGCATGCCGGAATCCGCCGATCAATTCAACGCCGGGGTGCAGGCCCGCTGGTTGCTGTATGACGGCGGGGAACGCCGCGGACGTCTGCGCGCGGCTGAGGCCGGAGAAGCGGCGGCCCGCGTTTCCCAAACCCTCGTCCGGGAAGAACTGGTGGCCGCCGTGGCCCGTTCCTATTTTGCCGCCAAAACCGCGCGCGAATCGGTGCGCATCGCCGTGGCCGACGAAGCCTTCAACGAACGGCAACTCGATGAGATCAACCGCCGGCGAGAGGCGGGGCAGGCGGCTTTGGCCGACAGTCTGAATTTTGAAATCCGTTTGCAACAGGCCGCCTCGGCCCGAATTGGCGCCGAAAGCGAATTGGCGTCCGTGCTTGCATCCCTGGGGGCGCTGATGGGCATGGAAGAATCGGCGCCGCCGCCCGCCGAAGCAAATGCCGAAGTCCGAACGCCGATGGAACCGGCGCGAGAGCAAACCCGGGAAGAAGCTTGGGCAGAAGCCTGGGCCCTGGCGGAAGGCCAATTGCCGCGTCTGGCCTTGGCCCGGGCCGCCCGCACCGGTGCCGAGGAACGGCTTCGCGCCGTGCGCGGGGAACGCCGGCCGGATGTGGCCCTGTTCGGGGGCGTGGAGGCGAGGAGGGAGGACGACCCGAATTTCGGTGACGGTGATCTCGGACAAAGCGCCGGGGTGGTCTTGTCATTCGATCTTTGGGACGGGGACGGACGCCGTCAGCGCCGTCGCGAGGCCGAGGCGGAGTTGCGGGAGGCAAACGAGGAGGTCCGGGAGGCCGAACTTAATGCCCGCGCGAATTTGCGGGAAGCCTTTGTGCGTCTGGAAGCCGCCCGCGAGCAAGTGCGGATCAGTGAACGGACCTTGGACCTGACCCGCCGCAATCGGGATCTCGTGGAAGCCGCGCACCGGGCCGGAACCGAAAGCCTGTTGAGGCTTAACGAGGCCCAGCGCGATTATCTCAACGCCGAATCGCGTGCCGCCCAAACCCGCTTGCAACTCCGCAACGCGGAAATCAACCTCGGACTGGCCACGGGAACCCTGACCCGGCGCTTGTTGCCGGATTTATTTCAGGCCGGCGGCGGCGAGTAATTTATCGTTGCACACCTTCTGGGCAAATAGCCCACGGATTCAGCTTACATGCAATCGCGTTTGCACACATGGCACAAGGTCAGCCACGCATCTTTCCAGGACCGCGTCCAGGCGCCTTCGGCGGCAAAACGGCGGGCGTGGCTAATCACCGGGGGCGTGAGCAGACGCACCTCGCCTTGCCGTTTGAGGTTTCGGCTGAAATCAAAATCCTCGAAGATCTCCTGTTCGGGAAAGCCGCCCAGGGCCTCGAACACGTCCCGGCGGGCATGGATGGCCTGGTCTCCATAAAACCAGCCCAAACATTTTCCCCGCAGATCCGCGATTGCACAGGTGAATTTCAACCAAGGGGAGGGAGAAGCAAAACGGCGTGAAAAAGCGCCGCCGACCACGCCCTCCCGATAGGCGCTTTCCAATTGAACCCGGGCCTCGGGGGGCAAAAAAGTGTCGGCGTGTAGAAACACGAGCACATCCGCTTCGGGCACGGCCCGGGCGCCGTCGTTCATTTGCCGGGCCCGTCCCTTTCGGTCCGTCCCGGCGCGCAGGGAGTGGACGTCCATGGATTCGGCAAGGTCCGCGGCCCCGTCATCCCCCGCGTCCACCACCACCAATTCCTCCGCGGACCAGTGTTGCAACAAATGCGGCAACAGGCGCGAAAGCGCGGGTTTGTCCCGATAGACGGGGATGATGATGCGCAGGGTGGGGGGCATGGGGAGTGTGGATTGCGGAGTGCGTGGAATGCGGAGTGAACGTCGAACATCGAACTTCGAACGTTGAACCGAGAGAGAGACGGGAGCGCCGGTCTCCGCACCGGCAGGGGCGAAGGGAAACGGGAGCGCCGGTCTCCGCACCGGCAGGGGCGAAGGGGGAAACGGATGGGCAAACCCGAACTTCGAACCCGCCGGCGGCAGGCAAGCCTCAAGCAGATGGACCCGGCATCAGGGCTTGATCAAAGCGCCTTAAATGAACTGATTCACCAGCGCTTCCAGCATTTCCTGGCGGCCGGATTGGATGTTCGGTTCGCCCTTCGCGATGGCATGGGCTTCCAATTCGGCCAGACTGGCCTTGCCCGATTCCACTTTTTTGCCCAGGTCGCTGTCCCAGGTGGCGTAGCGTTGGGTGACGAAATCGTCCAGACGTCCGTCTTCAATGATGGCGTGGGCGATTTTCAGGCCCCGGGCGAAAGTGTCCATGCCCGCGATGTGGGCGTGGAACAGATCCAGGGGTTCGAAAGAATCGCGCCTGCGTTTGGCATCGAAATTCAGGCCGCCGGTGGTGAATCCGCCCGCACGGAGCACTTCATACATCACCGAAGTGGTGAGGTAGAGATCGGTGGGGAATTCATCGGTGTCCCAGCCGCAGTTCGCGGTGCCTTCATTGGCGTCCACGGACCCCAGCGCGCCCGCATCCGCGGCCACCCGCAATTCGTGTTGCATGGTGTGACCGGCCAGGGTGGCGTGGTTGGTTTCGAGGTTGAGCTTGAAGTGCTCCATGAGCCCGTATTCCCGCAGGAAGTTCAGGCAGGCCGCCGCGTCGCTGTCGTATTGGTGGGTGGTGGGTTCCTGGGGCTTCGGCTCGATGTAAAAAGGTCCCTTGAAACCGATTTCCTTTTTATAGTCCACCGCCATGTGCAGGAACGCGCCCAGATGATCCAGTTCCTTTTTCATGTTGGTGTTGATCAGGGTGCTGTAGCCCTCGCGCCCGCCCCAGAACACATAGCCTTCGCCGCCGAGGCGATTCGTGCATTCCAGCGCCTTGCGGACCTGCGCGGCCGCATATGCGTAGACATCCAGATAAGGAGAAGTGGCCGCGCCCTGGCCGTAGCGGGGGTGACCAAACAGACAGGCCGTGCCCCAGAGCAGTTTTTTGCCGTGTTCGGCCTGAAGTTTTTCCAGATAATCCACCACTTCGCCCAAGGCCGCGTGGGATTCGGAGATGGTGCCGCGTTCCGGGGCGATGTCCCGGTCGTGCCAGCAATAGAAATCGATTTGGCACTTGTTCAGGAATTCAAAAAAAACGTCCACGCGGCGAAGGGCGTTTTCGATGGAGTCCGACCCGTCGTCCCAAGGCATCTGCATGGTGCCCACGCCGAAAGGATCCGCGCCCGTGCCGCGCATGGTGTGCCAGAAAGGAGAGGCGAAGCGCAAATGTTCGCGCATGGTTTTGCCGCCGACGGTTTCCTCGGGATTGTAATGTTTGAACGCCAAAGGATTCCGGGATTTCGACCCTTCGAATTGGATTTGGGGAACATCAAAAAAATCAGCCATGGTTTGCGGTCTCCGTTGAGGGGTTGTGAATCAAGTTTGTCGAGGACATGTCCTGAGGATTTCCCCTAACCAAAGATTTCGCGCACGTAAACAGTTTTCCGTATGAAACCGACTTGCCAAGCGGAAAAGTTTCGGCTATAGGCCTACACACCAGCCCCCCAAAGGGCGATTAGCTCAGTTGGTTAGAGCGCTTGCTTCACACGCAAGAGGTCACAGGTTCGAGTCCTGTATCGCCCACCAT
>PXAS01000452.1 GCA_003565815.1 PVC group bacterium | reverse complement strand
CGGGTCTTGTTTGGGCTTGGGTTTCATCTGCTTGTGCAAAGCCTCTTCCTCTGCGGTTTTGTGGGCGTCGCCCTTGTGGCCCGGGCCTTCCTTGTTTCCGAAAATTTGCATCATGGTGACGACAAAGAGGCCAATGAGGATCAGTCCAACAAATACGATGGGTACGAATGCGGCCATGGGGGTCTCCTTTTGAGGTTATGCTTGGATGAGGATTGCTTCGAATTGACAGAGATTCGCTGTGTTCCGGGCTTCTTCTTCCATGCCCTCGGGCACGGTTTCGTGCACGGGTACGGCAATCCAATCGGCGCCGAGTTCAAACAGAGCCGGGCAAGCTTGGGTGCAATCTTCGCATCCGGTACACAGATCGGGGTCTACTTTGACTTTCATAGGAAAAGTCTACGATTTCGCCGGACGCTTTGCAATCACGGATTGCGTTGAATGTTGGGTTTCATGCGCTCGAATCTTTTTCCCCTTCTCTCCTTCTTTTCCCGCGTCAAAGAATCTGCGCGGATTTTGCCCAGGCGTAGTGGCCGGCGTCCAATTCTTCCCTGGATTTCATTTTGTAAAAAAGAACCTCCTGGGCGTCGCCCACATAAATGCCGCTGTCAATGAGTCCGTAGTTGAAGGTTTGCAAGCGGGAGCGTCCGATGACTTTGGTGTATTTGCCTTTGGCTTTGTCCAGGCTTTGAAAACAGCTTTTGACGTGGGAGGGGCTGGCCAGATAATGCCCGCCATAGTAGCCGCTTTCGCTCCATTGGTCCAAATCCACCACGCGTTTGTGGACAAAGGCGATTTTGGGGAGATGGATTTTGACGTCGGGATGGGTCATGTGTTTGCAAAAGGCCGTTGGATGCAGGTTGCTGACCACAAGGGGGCGTACGGGGCAGAGTTCCTGATAGAGAAATTTATTTTCCTCTTCTTGGAATTGAGGCGGATCGGAGGGGTCCAGGCACAGGCTGCGCCCGTCGTGGGTGACCAGATACAGGGAACCGAGGTTGGCGAGCGGGGTTTGTTCCAGGCTGCGGTAGATGCTGAGGTACAGCGAATGTTTGATCCGACCCTCCGGCAATTTGTCCAGTTCGGCTTTCAAATGCTCCGGATCGACGAACGAGGAGGTGTCTCCGGTGATTTCGATGAAGATGAGGGGTTCGGAAGAGCCGCGTTTGGTCCCGGTGGCCATGTAGATGGCAAAGGCGCGGGGATCGAGATGGGAGGCGATCAGGGATTCGGTGGGAAACAGGGTCAGGTAGAGATGAACGGTATGCATGGTGGATAAAGTCTAGCGGGATCGGGAGCGGCTGTCAAAACACATTTTCCCTCTACTTATTGCCCCATGCCGAGGCGGGTGATGCCGAAATCATACCGCAAAGGGTCTTCGGGGCGGATGCGGGCGTAGGCGGCGGTGATGCGCCGGGCGGCTTCGCCATCGGGGTTTTTGCGCCGGGTCAGCCCCAAACGTTTGGAAATGCGGAACATGTGGGTGTCCAGGGGGACCCAGAGACGGGACGGATCCAGGGTGTGGGCCCAAAGTCCGGGATCGATTTCGTCTTTGCGGGTCATCCAGCGCAGCCACATGGCCAGCCGTTTGCAGGCGCCGGGTCCGGCGGGGTTGGGGAAAAGATGGCCGGGGTCTTCGGGGGCGCAAGCGAGGAGTTCGGTCCGGAGTTCCGCCAGGGCGGGGCGATATCCGTGGGGATGTGCGGCCAGTCGGGCGGGGATGTCTTGCGAAGCGGTGAGGTCCCGCCAGCCCGCGAGCATGCCCAGCACATGTTCGCCCCGGGTCCAGCGATGCACGAACCCGGAGAGAGCTGTGCGCATTTCCCGGTCCGAGGCCTGGCGGAGAAAGGCGGCGGGTTGATGTTCCCAGCGACGGGAGAGGTCGTCGAGGGCCTTGAGGATGGAGGCCACGCGCCCGTAGGCAAGCGCGGAAGCGATCCATGCGGCCACCTCGCGGTCGGCGGGATCGGGGTGGCGCCAAACGAAATCCACCGGATCGCCCACGCGATACCGGGCATGGTTGTAAGCGTGATACAAGGATTCCAGGGCCGCTTTCCGGGCGGAACCGTGCAGGCGGCTCAACTCGCGCACCGGATCTACAGGCATTTGGTTTTCGGGCATGGGGCAACTTACGGAAAAATGGGGACAGACCCTTTCAAAAAATGGGGACAGACCCTTTCAAACTTTGAAAATTTCGGTGCGCTGGGCGTAGACGTCGGCGCGGAGCCAGAGGTTTTGGGGGAAAATCACACGGATGACGTTTTCGTAGGCGGCGACGTCGGGGAGAAGGTGGGAGAGCTTGTTGGCGCGCTCGCGGATGGGGGCGAGGTCGATGCGGTTTCCGTTTTGGTCGGGTCGCAGGGCGGTATACAGCATGTGGCTTTCGATGAGTTCGTTGAGAAAGTGGGTGCCCAGGGAGACGTCGGGGACGAGATGTTCGTGCATGGCCGCGAGTTCATAGACGGCGGAGGCATGGTTGATGTCGTTGAAACGAACGGGCACGCCCAGACTGGGCTGGCTGGTGCCCCAGCGTCCGGGGCCGATGAGCACGAGGCGGGTGCCGGGCGGGGTGAGTTTGTTGAGCCGTCCGATGATTTTGGCGACGGCATGGCGCTTTTGCTCGGAGAGGTCCGCATAGGCTTCGGCTTCGACGAGGATGATCCGGTCCACGGGGAACTGGCGTCCGGCGCCGATGACGGGGCCGGTGGCGTCGATCCAGTGTTCGCTGGGGGTGAGGGTACACTCGGCGGACCCGCCTTCGGGGCGCACTTGGAAGGGGCGGCATTGGAGCAGGTTGATGCGATACCGGCGCTCGTCGGTGAAATTGGCGGAAAATTCGATGTCCACGGGAACGCCGTAGGCGGTTTCGAGGCATTGGAGGAGTTTGCGAAAGTCGGCCACGAAATCGGTGTCGCGGAAGAGGGGGGCAAAGGTGAGCAGACGCTGTTTTTCCCGGGGAGGCCGGCTGGTGAAGAGATCCATGGGCAGGGAGTCGTTGTCGCGGATAATGTCCTCGACCCAGCCGGAACCAAGTTGGTTCCGCTTGAGGTCGAGGCAATCCATTTTGCGTTGCACCTGGTCTTCGCGGGCGGGATGGAGTTCGGGGGCGTTGAGGGCCACCAGCCGGGTGGGATCGTCGTCGGCCCGGTCCACGGCCCGGGTGCCGAGGCCGAAGACCAGCCGCATGACGCCGGCGGCGGGATCGATTTCCTTGTGCCAGACAAAAGGATTGTAGGAGAGACAAACCCCGGCGAGATGCGGATAGACGTAATCGCCGACCTGCTGGCCGGAGACGCGCATGAGCAGCAAGGCCATTTGTTCGTCCATTTCCAAGAGGCCCCTCCGCCGCCGGTAGAGCAGCGCCTCTTCGCCCAGGGTGCTGGCATAAACCACCCGCACGGCGTCCATGAGCGCGTTCAGGCGCGCGTCCGGCGGACCTTGGTTGACGCAGAAAACGCTTTCGTATTTTCCGGCGAAGGCGTTGCCGTAGGCGTCTTCCAGCAGGGAACTGGATCGTACGATGAAGGGGGATTCTCCGAAATAGTCGAGCATGTTGCGGAACTGCTCCACGGCGTAATCGGGAAAGCTGCCCCGGAGAATGCGTTCGCGGGCCTCTTTGACTTCGTCGAGAAAGGTGGTGGTGTTTTTTTGCCGTTCGCGAATCCACCAGACGCGATTGCGGATCAGAAAGGTGTGGTAGAGATCGGAACCGACATAGAAGGAGTCCTGTGCTTCCAGCTTGGCGTGAAGGTCGGGTTCGCGTTCCCGCAGAATGGCCTGGGCGATGAGCATGCCGGCGGCCTTGCCGCCGATGCGTCCGCCGCCGATGAGGCGGTTGCAGACGGCCACGAGTTCTTCGAGGTTGAGATGGCGTTGGGCCAATTCGAACATTTGCGCTTCGCCGCCCATGAGTTCTTGAAGCAGGCGCCGGAACAGATCTTGTTTTTCGTGCCCGGGCACTTCGCGTCCCTGATGTTCGGCGCGCAGGAGGTTGCGGGCGGCGAGGACCAACAGATGCCAGGGGTCCTGGCGGGGTTCGGCGAGGAACCCCCGCCAGTCGGAACTGCGGAGGATTTCCGCGATGTCCACGCTGGAATTCACGGGCAGGAAATCGTCGCCCTCTCGCCGGTGGATGAGGTTCATGGCGTCGGCGGAACGATATTGCACCTTGAGGGGGCGGATGTAAGTTTGCCGGTTGTGGCTGAACACGTCCAGCATGAACTGGGTGGTCTCGCGAATGGGGCCGAGGGCGTATTCGCTGTGGGCATGGCGGTAGAGGGCGAAGTAGGTCAGGGATTGGTATTCCAAGAGCCGGGGACAGGTCAGCATGAAAAAATTTCCGAGCTGGGCGTCCGCCTGCCAGATGTCGCTGAGTTCGGAGAGGCAGTCGAATACATAGACGGCGTCCCCGGCGTCGCCCATGTCGGAAATCACGTCATGCACGTCTTTGACAAAACGCTCGAAGCCCGCCCTGGGATTGGGATGGAAGACCCGCTGACAATCGGAGGATTTGAGGAGTTCCGGATGGGAGGCGAAGCGGAAATAGACGAGCTTCAGCCCCGCGCGACAGGCGGCGTCGGCATAGGGCGCCACCAAATCGCGGTATTCTTCCCAGCGTTCGACCTGCCAGACGACGTTGTCCCCTGGCAAAACGCCTTTCAACATCCGGTCCAGACCGGGAAGTCCGGTGGTGCAGTTCGACTTCGGGCTTGCGGGGCGGTTTTCTTTTTTCATGGGATTTTCTTCTGTGCCGGTGTTGGCATGTCAAGCGGAGGGCGCCAGAGGATCGCCTTTACACAATGCCCTGGTCGATCATGGCATTCGCGACTTTGACGAATCCGGCGATGTTGGCGCCGAGGACGTAGTTGTCGGGTTGGTCGTATTCTTTTGCGGTTTCGTGGCAGGTTTCGTGGATGGCGACCATGATTTCGTGGAGGCGGCGGTCCACTTCGGCGCGCGGCCAAGTGATGCGCATGGCGTTTTGGCTCATTTCCAGGCCGGAGGTGGCGACCCCGCCCGCGTTCGCGGCTTTTCCGGGTCCGTAGAGGATGCCCGCCTCCAAATAGAGGTCGATGGCTTCCGGCTCGCTGGGCATGTTTGCCCCTTCGCTGATGAGGGTACACCCGTTTTTGAGCAGGGATTTGGCATCGGCGCCGCTGATCTCGTTCTGGGTGGCGCAGGGGAAGGCGCAATCGCACGGAATCGCCCAAGGGTTGGCGCCGTCGTGGTATTCGCCTCCGAATTTCTCGGTGTATTCCTTGATGCGCCCGCGTTTGACGTTTTTAAGGTCCATGACCCAGGCGAGTTTTTCGCGGTCAATGCCTTCGGGGTCGTGGATGGTGCCGCCGGAATCGGAAAGGCTGACGGGTTTGGCCCCGAGATCGAGGAGCTTTTCGGTGGCGTATTGGGCGACGTTGCCGGAACCGGAGACCAGACAGGTTTTGCCTTCGAGGCGTTCGTTTTTGGTTTTCAGCATTTCCTCGGCAAAATACACGGCGCCGTAGCCGGTGGCTTCGGGGCGAATGAGGGAACCGCCCCAGTTGAGTCCTTTGCCGGTGAGCACGCCGGTGAATTCATTGCGGAGGCGTTTGTATTGTCCGAACATGTAGCCCACTTCCCGGGCGCCCACGCCGATGTCACCGGCGGGCACATCGCTTTCGGCGCCGATGTGGCGGTGCAATTCGGTCATGAAACTTTGGCAAAACCGCATGACGTCGGCATCGCTTTTCCCTTTGGGATCGAAGTCGGAACCGCCTTTGCCGCCACCCATGGGCAGGGTGGTGAGCGCGTTTTTGAAGATTTGCTCGAAGCCAAGAAATTTGAGGATGCTCAGGTTCACGCTGGGATGGAAACGCAGTCCGCCTTTGTAGGGTCCAATGGCGCTGTTGAACTGGACCCGGAAACCGCGGTTGACATGGACCCGGCCTTTGTCGTCCTGCCAGGGAACCCGAAACTGAATGACCCGTTCGGGTTCGGTGACCCGCTCCAGAATGGCGGCGTCCCGGTATTGGGGGTTGTGTTCGAGCACGGGGTCGAGCGTTTCCAGCACTTCCCGGGCGGCTTGTAAAAATTCGCGCTCTCCGGCGTTGCGGCGGGAAAGGCTGTCGATCACTTCGTTGATATAACTCACGGTGTTGTCTCCGGATTCGGGGTTGAGGGTATTGAAATGAGAGATTCGTACACGGCCAAGGTTTCTTTGGCCATGGTTTCGACGGTAAAACGTTGGGCCCGTTTTGGGCCGGCTTCGGCAAGACGGCGGGCGGTTTTCGGGGTGGACAGCACTTCGGTCAGGGCGTCCGCGAGGGCATGGAGATCCCCGGGGGGGACGTACAGGGCGTCTTCTCCGGCGACTTCCGGGAGCGAGCTGGCATTGCTGCAAATCACCGGGGTGCCGCAGGCCATGGCTTCGGCCACCGGGAGTCCAAAGCCTTCGTAATGCGAGGGGAGCACCACCACCGAGGCGCGGCGGTAGGCTTCCAGCAGGGTGGTGTCGTCCACGTGACCCTCCCAATCCATGTGGGGGAAGAGATCCAATTGACGGGCGATGCTCATGGCTTCCGGATAGCGCTCGTCGGGCGGGCCGATGATGCGCAAGCGGGTGCCGAGGGGAAGTTTTTTCCTGGATTCGCCGAATGCGCTGATGAGTTGCGGCACGTTTTTGTAGGGATCCAAGCGGCCGACGTAAAGAATTTCGGGCGGATCCTTGCGCGCGGTGTCGGGATCGGGTTTGTAACGGGGATGCAGGCCGTTGTACACGACCCGGATTTTGCCGCGGGCTTTTTTGGGGAGGTGCAGGAGGCGGATGATGTCATCCCGCGAGGATTGGCTGACAGTGACGATGGCATCGGAACGGGCCGCGACTTCACGCATGAGCAAGGCGTAGATCGGATAAAGCCTGCTCTTGCGCGAGCGGGGGGCGTGATCCCGGAAAACCATGGGAATCAAATCGTGGATGGTAATGACGGCGCGGACTTTTCCCCGCCGGTGGCGCGGGAAGCCGGGGAGGGGCATCATGTAATTGGTGGAGTGATAGACCTCCACCTTGTTCCGTCGCAGCCATCGCGGGAGTTTGATTTGATTTTGCAGGGAGAACAGACCGTAGGGCAGGATCTCCTTTTCCCAGGTGCAGCCCAGTTCGCGGGTCACCTGCTCGGCGAGTTCCTCGTCGTCGAAAAGCAGTATCCATTCGTGTGGCGTGTCCAATGCCTGCAAGCCTTTGATTAACAGCCGGGTGTGCTCTCCAATCCCCGAGCTTTGCTGAAAGATCCAGCGCGCGTCCAATGCAATCCTCATCCACCGACCTCCCGATAAACTTCCCAGGTTTCCTCGGCGCATTTTTTCCAGGAAAATTGGCTTGCGCGCCGATAGCCGGCCTCCACGCGCTTTGTGCGTTCGCTTGCATCGGAGAGCAGGGCGTGCACGGCTTCCACCCAGGCGTCCAACGCAAGCGGGAGCACGATTCCGCCTTTGCCCACGATTTCGGGCAGCGAGCCGCCGTCGCTGCTGATCACGGGACAGCCCTGGCGCATGGCCTCCACCGGGGGCAATCCGTATCCTTCGTAGAGGGAAGGAAAAAGCAGGGCTTCCGCCTTGCGGTAGAGGGCCGCGAGTTGCGTGTCGCTCAAATAGTGGAGCCGGCGGATTCGATCGCGGCGCTTGTTCTGCGCCAAAGCCGCCAAAATCGGCCCCACATGCCATCCCTCCATGCCGCACAGGACCAGATCCCCGTCAAATTGATCCAATTGCTCGAAGACCTTGAACAAAAATGCATGGTTTTTCCGGGGTTCCAGGGTTCCCACGTGCAGCAAAAACGGGCGGTCCTGGCCCAGTTCCCGCATGACGGCGCTCGCCTCGGCCTCCGTGATGTTCTCGGCCAGGGACGGGGGCGGACCCAGAAGCGTGGTGCGCAGCTTGTCCGCCGGCAGGCGATACGCTTCCCGCAGTTCGTCCGCGATGGTGTCGCTGATGGTGAGGATTTTGTTGGCGCGTTTGACCGTATCATCCATGCGGCTGCGCAGATAGGCCAGGTTTTTGGGCTCCAGGGTTTCCGGAAAACGCAGAAAGGACGCGTCGTGAATGTTGACGACCGCCTTGGGGCCTTTGGGCAGGGGGGGGATCACGAAGTTGGGGAAGTGGTGTACATCGGCCTTGGGGGCAAACCAAGTGTACGGGGGGAAACCGATGCGCTTCCATGCCTGTTGGACCAACGCGCCCGGCACCCAGCGCACGGCCCGCTCCTCCAGAATCCCCGGCGGGAAAGGCGTGCCCTTGCGCCTGAAATCAAAATAAAACCCCAACAAGGTGTCTTCTCCCCGCAGTTCCGACAAGAGCGGCGCCAAGGTATGCACATAACGGCCCACCCCCGCGCGTTGCGCAATCGCGGCCTGTAGCTGAAGAGAAACAATCATGGGACGCTCTCTATGGAAATGATCGGAAAAATGCAAGCCGTTGTGTGTGCCGCAGTATCTGTCGTTGTAGAAAATGGCCGCGGGGATTATCGATGGATGCGCGACCGTAGATCGGCAGTCCCTTGCCGATACCCCTGCCGCCGGGAACCACGGATGCTTGGTTCAGATGGTCTCTGAAGCGGCCGGTTGTTTTCTGGGAAGAATAATTCTGAGAAGGCCGTCTTGGTAGGTGCTTTCCATGGCTTCTCCATCCGCGTCCGGCGGGAGGGGCAAGATTCTGTGAAAACTCCCCTGCATGCGTTCGTGGTGTCGGAGTCGCCCGGTCGTCTCGTCTTCGTGGCTTTCGGACATTTCCGCGCGAATGTGCAGGTGCCGGTTCCGGACTACGGCTGATTTTTTGAGATTTAAAAAACAAACCGTCGCAAGGTCTTCCGTAAAAAACGTCATAAACCCCGCCAATCCCTTCAGGTGCCCGCAGATGGACTGGGAGTTGTGAAATCAGGGATGAAAAAATAAAAATGGAGGTGATCCTGCGGATGCTTCGCCGGACT
>PXAS01000178.1 GCA_003565815.1 PVC group bacterium | reverse complement strand
CGTTGACCCCCCGAAAACTCGAAATCCGACGCAAGCTGAAGCGCCCGGTCTCCCATAAGCCGGACGGGTGGAAGAGAAAGGAGCCGAAGGCTTTTTCCATTCACACCCGCGCCCCCGCGCGGGAAATCCCTGGAAGGCAAGAGTCAAATTGACTTGTGAAATACCAATTCCGGGGTTCGCCCTCAGAAAGGGGAAATGGAAATGTGGCTTGCGATTTTGTTTGGGTCTGACATGTTGGGGCGCATGATGAACCGATCCCCCCTCATACAGGAATATTTGGAACGCATTCTCAAGGCCCGAGTGTACGACGTGGCCAAGGAGACCGCTCTGGACTGGGCCCCGCGTCTGAGCCGTCGGCTGGACGCGGAGGTGTACTTGAAGCGCGAGGATCTGCAGCCGGTGTTCTCCTTCAAATTGCGGGGCGCGTACAACCGGATGCGCTCGCTGTCGGCGGAGGCGCTGGCCCGGGGGGTGATTTGCTCATCGGCGGGAAACCATGCCCAGGGCGTGGCCCTTTCGGCGCGTAAGCTCGGTTGCCGGGCGGTGATCGTGATGCCCCGCACCACTCCGGGGATCAAGGTGGAGGCGGTGCGGGCCCTGGGCGGGGAGGTGGTCCTGCACGGCGATTCTTATCAGGAGGCCCAGGAAGAGGCCAAACGCCGGGTGGCGGAAAGCGCGTTGGTTTACGTGCACCCCTACGACGACGAGGAGGTGATCGCCGGACAGGGCACCATCGCCATGGAAATCCTGCGGCAACACAATGAATACATCGACGCCATTTTCGTGCCCATCGGCGGCGGGGGATTGATTTCCGGGATTGGCGCCTATATCAAGGCGCTTCATCCCTCCATCAAAATCATCGGCGTCGAACCGGAGGACGCCGCCGGGATGCAGGCCTCCCTCCGCGCCGGAAAACGGGTGCTGCTCGACGAGGTGGGCCTGTTCGCCGACGGCGTGGCCGTGAAACAAGTGGGCGAAAAAACCTTCGCGCTTTGCCGGGAAGTCGTGGACGAAATCATTACCGTGGACACCGAAGCCATGTGCGCGGCCATCAAGGACGTGTACGAGGACACCCGTTCGATCATGGAGCCCGCCGGGGCGCTGGCCACGGCCGGATTGAAGGCTTGGCGGCGCGACCATCCCGAGGGGCATCCGGTCCTGGTGGCCCTGGCTTGCGGGGCGAACATGAATTTCGACCGACTGCGTCACGTGGCCGAGCGGGCGGAAATCGGCGAGGAGCGCGAAGCCCTGCTCGCGGTCACCATTCCCGAACGCCCCGGCAGTTTCCGCGCCTTTTGTCACGAACTCGGGGAACGCAGCATCACCGAATTCAATTACCGTATGGCCGACCCGGAAGCGGCCCATGTTTTCGCGGGGCTGGAGGTCAAGGACCGGTCGGAGGCACGCGAGGTGGCCGAACATTTGCGCGAAAAGGGATATGAAACCCTGGACCTCACCGACAATGAGGTGGCCAAACTGCATTTGCGTCATGTCGTGGGCGGTCGGGCCCATGCGGCCAGCGGCGAACGACTGTACCGTTTTGTGTTTCCCGAGCGGCCGGGGGCTTTGGCCCGGTTTCTGGATTCGCTCCCCGAAGCCTGCAACATCACCCTGTTCCACTACCGCAACCACGGGGCCGACGTGGGACGGGTGTTCGCGGGATTGCAGGTGCCCGCCGGCTCGGAGACGGACTTCGAGAATTTTCTTTCCGAACTGGGGTACGGATATGTCGAGGAAACCGACAATCCCGTGGCCGGGTTGTTTCTCTGATCAGGCGCTTTCGCGTCGTCCAAAATCCCGTTTTCTTGGCGGGGATTTGTGGACGTCCTGCAAGGCTTGCACATAGACGCAGCCTTCGCCCAGCAGGTGTTCCACGTCGAGCACGAATTTGTGGGTGGGGGTCACGTGGAACGCGGCGTCGGAAGATAAAAACACCCGTTTTCCGTCGTCAAACATCACGCAGAGGACCACCGGGATGTGTCCGGTGTGGCGTTTGCATACCTCGCGCAGGCTGTGCATGCGCTCCGGGGTGACTTGGGATTCGGGAATGTGAATGCTGGCTTTTTCGGCATACCAGGTGGCCACGTTGGACAGGGGGACGATTTCATTGATGGTGATCTGTTTGGCGCCGTCGCGCGCACGGCACTCGCCCGCCGCCATGACCGGAATGTTGTCCGCGAGGCTGCGTCCGTAGCTCTGCACGGCTTCCTGAAACATGACGGCGGGGACGCTGCCCGTGAGCCCTTCCATGCGGAAGGTGGCCATTTCGGTTTCGCTTTTGGTGAAAAAACGCCGCCATTCGGTGATGAGTCCGCCCATGCGCACCTGGGTGCCTTCTTCGAGGTCCTGCAGTTCTTCGAGTTTGGTGATGCCGTAGGTTTGAATCTCCCACTCGAATTCTTCCAGGGGGTGGCCGGAAATATAAAACCCGAGCAGATCCTTTTCGTAGGCGAGCATTTCGCTGACGGGCCAGGGATCGCATTCCGGCAGTTCATCGTCGCCCGCGTTTTCCTGGCTGCCGCCGCCGTCGTCGAGCAAATCGAAAATGCTGGTCTGCCCCTGTTCGCGGTCGGCCCGGGTGCTTTCACCCCGTTGCAGGGCGAACTCCATGCCGTTGAACATGCGGGCGCGGTTCAGTCCGGTCCAGTCGAAGGCGCCGGATTTGATGAGGGACTCGATACAGCGCTTGTTCACTTCGCGGGTGTTGACGCGCAGACAGAAATCCATGAAGCTTTTGAAGGGGCCTTTGGCTTTGCGTTCCGCCACGATGGTGTCCACGGCGGCGCCGCCGACGCCCTTGACCCCGGCGAGTCCAAAGCGGATGTCGCCGTTTTCGGTGCGGAAGCGGTTTTCGGACTGCTGCACGTTGGGCGGCAACACGTTCATGCCCATTTCCTTGCACTCGGCGATGAATCCGGTCAACTTGTCGGCGTTGCCGATTTCCAGGGACAGCACCGCGGCCATGAATTCGGCGGGAAAGTGGGCTTTCAGATAGGCGGTTTGAAAGGAAATGAAGGCGTAGGCGGCGGAATGGGATTTGTTGAACCCGTAGCTGGCGAACTTTTGAATCAAATCGAAAATTTCCCCGGCCTGCTTTTCGGGGATGTCGTTGACGTCCTTGCAGCCGGCGATGAATTTCTGGCGCATGTCGGCCATGATGGCCTGGTCTTTTTTGCCCATGGCCCGGCGCAGGAGGTCGCCCTGGGCCAGGGAGAAGCCCGCGAGGACGTTGGCCGCTTTTTGCACCTGTTCCTGATAGATGAACACGCCGTAGGTTTCCTTGAGGACCTGTTCGAGCAAGGGGTGGGGGTAGTCGAGCTTCATGGTCCCGTGCTTGCGTTTGATGTAGTCGGGGATCATGTCCATGGGGCCCGGTCGATACAGGGCGATGAGGGCGATCAGATCTTCGATCCGGTCGGCCTGGAATTGGCGCAAGAGGTCGCGCATGCCGCGGGACTCCACCTGGAACACGGCCACGGTGTCGCCGCGGTTGAGCAACTCGAAGGTCTTGGGGTCGTCCAGGGGAATGGTTTCGGGGTCGATTTCCACGCCGTGGATGTCGCGGATGAGGTCCACCGCCTCCTGCACCACCGAGAGGGTTTTCAGTCCCAGAAAGTCCATCTTCAGCAGGCCGGTCATTTCCAATGGCTTCATTTCGTATTGGGCCACGGCCTGTCCCTCTTTGTCGCGGCAGAGGGGGACGATATCCATGAGGGTGGTTTCCCCGATCACCACCCCGGCGGCGTGGGTGCCCTGGTTGCGGTGGAGCCCTTCGAGCACTTTGGCGTGTTGCAGGATTTGTTTGGCTTCGGGATCGGTTTTGATGGCTTGCTTGAATTCGGGGTTGGCCTCTTCCGCTTTTTTGAGGGTCATGCCCGGATCCTCGGGGATCATTTTCGCGAGCTTGTCGCAGTTGGCCAGCGGAATTTCCAGCACCCGACCCAAATCGCGAATGATGGTTTTCGCGCCCAGGGTGCCGAAGGTGATGATTTGGGCGCAGTTTTCATGCCCGTATTTGCGCTTCACGTATTCAATGACCTCGCCGCGGCGGGTTTGGCAAAAGTCGATGTCGAAGTCGGGCGGGGAAACGCGGTCGGGGTTGAGGAAGCGTTCGAAGATGAGGTCGAAGCGCAGCGGATCGATGGCGGTGATCCCGAGGGCGTAGGCCACCAGACTGCCCGCCCCGGATCCGCGGCCGGGTCCGACGGGGATTTTCTGGCTTTTGGCGTAGTTGATGAAGTCCCAGACCACCAGGAAGTAGTTGACAAAGCCGGTGCGCTGGATGACTCCGAATTCCTTCTCGAAACGGGCCTTGAGGGTCTGTTCCAATTCGGATTTGGGGTTTTCGATGTCGGCGCCGTCGTAGAGTTTCTTCAGGCCTTCGACGGTCAAATGGGTGAGGTAGGTGTTGAGGTCGTGTTCTTCGGGCACGTCGTACACGGGAAAGTGGAGGGGGGCTTCTTTTTCCAGCTTGAGGCGCAGGTTGCAGCGTTCGGCGATGGCGAGGGTGTTGTAGAGGGCTTCCGGGGTTTCGCCGAAGAGGTCCCACATTTCCTCCGGGGTTTTGAAATAATACTGGTCGGTGGCGAATTTCGGACGGCGGTCATCCCGGAATTTGGTTTGCATTTGCAGGCACATGAGCAAATCGTGGGCCTCGGCGTGGGCCTGTTTCATGTAGTGAACGTCATTGGTGGCCACCAGGGGAATGTCCAGGCGTTTGGACATGGCGAGGAGTTCGCGGCAGACCCGTTTTTCGCTTTCCTTGCCGTGATCCTCCAATTCGAGGTAGAAATTCTCCTTGCCGAAAATTTCGCGGTACCGGCCCGCGATTTCATCGGCCCGGTCGTTGAGCCCGTCCAAAATCGCGGCGGGAATTTCCCCGCGCTCGCAGCAGGAAGTGGCGATGAGCCCGCCGGAGTAGCGTTCCAGCAGTTCCATGTCCACCCGAGGTTTGTAGTAAAAGCCTTCCAAATGGGCGAGGGCGCTGAGGCGGGCGAGATTGTGGTACCCCTCTTCCCCGGTGGCCAGCAGCAACAGGTGGTTCATGCCGCCGGCCTTGCGGGATTTGTCGTGCCGGTCCGCGCAGGTGTACACCTCGCAACCGATGATGGGGTTGATGTTTTCCTGCTTGCAGTAGTTGTAAAAATTGATGGTCCCGTGCATCACCGCGTGGTCGGTGAGCGCCAGCGCGGGCATGCCCAGTTTTTTGGCCTGTTTGACCGCGTCTTTGAGGTGAATCGAGGAATCCAGCAGCGAATAGCTGGAATGAAGGTGGAGGTGGACGAAGGGTTTGGAGTTGGCCATGGCTCACCATTGCCAAAACGCCGCCCCGGTCTCAAGGGCAAAAAAGATTTGTCCTTACAAAAGTTGGAAACGGTGTAGGATGGAGGCATGAGTACAGAAAAAGCGATTGTAACCGTGTTTGGAAAGGTGCAGGGGGTGGGATTCCGTTTCACCACCCGGGCTCTGGCGCAAAAGTATGCCGTGAAGGGGTGGGTGCGGAATCAAGCGGACGGCTCCGTGCGCATGGAGGCGGAGGGGGCGTCGGAGGAACTGGACCGATTTTTTCTGGCGGTGAAAACTTCCCGGCTGGGATCCGGCATCACCCGGTGGGAAGAAACCCGGGGGCCGCCCACAAACCTGCCCGAGGGCTTTGACGTGCGTTTCCACTGAGAATTCATGATTCAAAACGATATGATGCCATGGGGTTCAATGGCAACCGGGAGTTGGAAACGCCGAATTTGGATGCCCTGGCGGCGAGGGGGAGTGAATTTCGACCGCGGGTATTCGACCTGTCCGGTTTGCATTCCGGCCCGCCGCACCTTGATCAACGGCCGGCATCCCTATTTGGACCGCTATGAACGGAAGTCTTTGCCCGGCGCGACGCTGGGGCGAATACGATCCCAATCCCCGCGAACACCTTTTCGACCTGGCCAACGATCCCGGCGAAACCCGGGATTTGTCCGGGGATGCCGGGCTGTTGGCGCCCCTGCGGGACCGGATGGCCTCGGAAGTGGCCCGCACCGGCGGGGTGACCTATGAGCGCGCCGCCCTCAAACCTTGCGCAAATCAAACCCCGAGCGTGTTTTAGGGGTGGAATGCATTTCTTTTGAAATTCTTCCGATTTTCGGTTAGGGGTGCATTCATGACTTGGACCCTTTTCGCGTTTTATAAATTTCTCGATCTCCCGCAATGTGAACAATTGCGGGATCCGTTGCTGGCGTTTTGCGAAACCGAAGGAATCCACGGCAGCGTTTTGTTGGCGCCCGAGGGAGTGAACGGCACCGTGGCCGGAAGCAAAAAGGCGGTCGCGCGTTTTCGCGGGTATTTGGAATCGGAGCTGGGTTTGGGGCCGATCGAGGGGAAGTACGCCGAATCGGAGAAACAACCCTTCCGGAGAACCAAGGTCAAACTCAAAACCGAAATCGTGCATCTCGGTCGTCCGGATCTCAATCCCGCGTCCGCGGCGCTCGGGACCTACGTGGCGCCCGGCGAGTGGAACCGCCTCATTTCCGATCCGGAGGTGCGGGTGATCGATACCCGCAACGATTTCGAATGTCAGGTGGGCACCTTTGCCCGGGCCGAAAACCCGCACACGGAAAAATTCAGCGATTTTCCCGCGTACGTGGACAAGGCCCTGGATCCGGCGAAAGACCGGAAAGTGGCCATGTTCTGCACCGGGGGCATCCGCTGTGAGAAGGCCACGGCCCTGTTGAAGGAAAAAGGCTTTCAAGAAGTGTACCACCTCCGGGGCGGAATCCTCAAGTATTTCGAAGAGGTGCCCGAAGCGGACAGCCTTTGGCAGGGGGAGTGTTTTGTGTTTGATGACCGGGTGACCGTGGACCAAACCCTGGCGCCGGGCCGAACCGAATGCTGCCGGGGATGTTGGAATCCGATCCGTCCCGAAGACAAGCTGGATCCCCGTTACGAGGCGGGCGTGACCTGCCCCGCATGCGCCGACAAAAAAAGTCCGGAGCGCATTGCCGCCGCCCGGGAACGCGAGCGGCAGCGGTTGTTGTTGAGGGCGAGGGAGAAGGGATAAGGCATACAGGATTGCTTGCACTGTTCGCCGGGGGACCATATGGGGGAGGGATGAAGCAGTGGATCCAACATGTATGGCAGGCAAGGCGGCGGCCCCCCGGCGTGGAGTACGGCGTGGCCACCCACGGGGTGTTGCGAGGGTTGGGCGTGGTGTATTTTTTCGCGTTCTGGTCCTTCGCCGCGCAGGCGGGCGGGCTGATCGGTCCGGGGGGGCTCAGCCCCATCGCCCAAACCTTGGAGAGCATCCGATCCGTTTCCGGCAACATGCCTTTTTTGCGCGCGCCCTCCGTGTTTTGGCTTTCCGAGGGCATGGGCATGCTTTACGCCGTCCTCGGACTCGGCGCGCTTTCCGCCTTGTTCATGGTCGCGGGGAAAGCGGTGTGGTGGGCCAATTTGATCGCCTGGATCAGTTGGGTGTCGCTGATGCAGGTCAGCGGACCCTGGATGCAGTTCCAGGGAGACTTTTTGTTGGCGGAAACAGGATTCGCGGCCTTCTTTCTGTCCGCCCCCCGTCAATGGAGCCTGCCCGCCCCCCGGGACATTCCCCTCCGCCGCGTCGGACTGTGGATGTGCAACCTGATCCTGGTCAAGGTGATGTTCAGCTCGGCCTGGGTCAAACTCACGGGCGGCGATCCGTTTTGGATGCGGGAAACCGCCCTGCACGTCTATTTTGAAACCCAGCCGCTTCCGACCCTGTTGGCCTGGTTTTTGCATCAGTTGCCCGGCTCCATCCTGAAATACAGCCTCTGGGGGGTGTTGCTGATCGAAACCGTGTTGCCATTTTACGTGTTTTTTCCGCGCACCTACCGCCAAATCGCGGCGGGAGGGTTTTCGTTGTTGATGTTGCTGATCATGCTGAGCGGCAATTACGGCCATTATCCCTGGCTGGTGATTTTGTTGTCGTTTGCCCTGGTGGACGACCGGGCCTGGCGCCAATGGCTTCCCGAAAAATGGGCCCCGGCGCCGGCGGACCCCACCCGTCTCCGTGCGCGCGTGGGCGGGGCCGCGTGGGTCTGGATGTTTTTGTGGGCACCCGTTTGTTTGGGGGGGATCTGGTTGCGGCAACCGGAGGCGTTTTGGCCGCCTTGGCGTGAAACCGCCCGGGTGTTGCGGCAGGCGGGCGCATCCGGCGTCTACGGCATGTTTCCCAGCGTGCGTCCGCACCGTTTCGAGGTGGAGGTACAGGGCAGTCGGGACGGACAACAGTGGCGGGAATACCTCTTCAAGGCCAAACCCGGACATCCCCAACGTTTGCCGCGGTTTTCCGGCCTGCATTTTCCGCGTTTGGACTGGAAGATGGCGGACGAAATTTCCGCGGGCATCGGAAATCCCGCCGCCTTCCGCGAGCATCCCTGGATGTTCCGTTTGGCCGAAGGCTTGCTGACCAACGATCCCCGCATCGTGTCCCTGCTGGACATCAACCCCTTTTCCGATCAGCCGCCCGCCCACTTGCGCTTCGTCACCTATCAGGTGCGCTACACCGACCCGGTGACCCGCCGGGAGCGCGGGGTCTGGTGGCAACGCTCCGTGCGCGGGCTGTACGGTCCGGTGATGCGACGGCAGTAGACCGGCAGTCCTCGACATTCGCCCTCTGACCTCTTGAAACGAACCACGGATGGGCACGAACCTTCACGGATTGTCAAGGGGTTCGGAACCGACCTTATCATCGTTCGAAGTTCAACGTTCGAAGTTGGACGTTGGACGTTCGGATTTTTCTTCACTTCTTTCCTTCTCTACTTCTTGATCTCTGAAATGAACCACTGATGGGCACTGATGACACTGATGGAACACTGATGTCAGGCTTGGGGAGGGGTTTTGGGGAAGGGAACCCCGCGAATGGCTATGCCGTCCCGCGAATCATTTGTAGTTTCTTGTAGAATTCCGACGATGATCCGCAGTCCGGCGAAGCATCCGCAAGTAGTTTCACTCTTCT
>PXAS01000291.1 GCA_003565815.1 PVC group bacterium | reverse complement strand
AGGATAAATAACACCAACGGATGGCTGCGCCGGACAACGGATGGAAGGATAAATAACACCAACGGATGGCTGCGCCGGACAACGGATGGAAGGATAAATAACAACAACGGACGGCTGCGCCGGACAACGGATGGAAGGATAAATAACAACAACGGACGGCTGCGCCGGACAACGGATAAAGCTTTATGACTCTTCGACAGAAAGAAATGACATATACACTACGCGGAGGACTTTTTGAGGTTCAAAACGAGGTAGGCTTAGGGCGTTCAGAGGAAGCCTACCATCGGGCATTTTGTATTTGGATGTTAAAAAATAACATCGCTTTCCAAACCAAACCCATCTACCCGATATCTCTGGGCAATATCCATGTGTTTAATCTAATTCCAGATTTGATCGTGGAGGAGGCACTGGTTATCGAGCTGAAAGCCAAGCCTCACAGGCTGGCCGCCAGTGACACGGTGCAACTCTACAACTACATGAAACGTACCGGTCTATCGCTGGGTCTTCTTGTGAATATGGGGTTGGACCGCGTATATATCGAAAGACATCTGCGCGACTCCATCGAAACCGAGTTCCAAAACCTGAACCCATCCCCTTCTCTTTGTGCAACTACTCAAAAAATCAATGAGAGCCTTTGCCTAATTTATGAAGAGCATAGCACAGGATACAGCTCCGAAATAGTGGATCGCATTCTTCCTGTGGCTCTATCGGCCAGCGAGATAAAAATCGAGAAAAAACCTGCTGTTGAGGCGTTCTATAATGACCACTATCTCGGAAAAAGTACATTGGACTGTTTGGTGATCAATGAAGACACCGTCTTTTGCCATAGTTGCCTGTATAACGACAACGCTTTCAATTGTTCCAGAGCCCTGTCTTTCATGAAGGTATTGAATATGAGGTACGGGATGGCGGTTAATTTCGGCAAACGTGTCTTGGAGGTGAAATGCTTCCAGTAATTCCACCATCCGTTGGCTTTCCTCCATCAACATCCGTTGTCCGGCAAAGCCATCCGTTGGCTTTCCTCCATCAACCATCCGTTGTCCGGCAAAGCCATCCGTTGGCTTTCCTCCATCAACATCCGTTGTCCGGCAAAGCCATCCGTTGGTTCCCCCCTCCAAAAAAATCGGCTGAACGTTTTTCGGTCCTCGGAAATCCGCAGGCAAAATCTTCCGACGGTCGGAAGCCTTGGGAAAAAGTCTTCCGTACGTCGGAAGCCCGGTCACGAGCGTTGGGAACGCGATGTGGCGGCCATGATCCGATGCCAAAGCAATCCGGCGGCAATCAGACCGAGGCCCGCCATCCAGATTGCGGGTTCGACCCAGAAAGCCAGAAAAAGGCAAGCGGCGATACCGAGGACGGAGATCCATCGGGGGTAGAGGCGTTCGGTGTCCGCGAGCCTGAGGGCCGCCGTGTTGGTGATCGCGTAGTAAACCAGCACGGTGAAGGCACTGAAGGACCAGGTGAGTTTGACATCTCCGAGAACGGTCAACGCGGTCACGAGCCCCCCCACGGCGATCACGGCGACGGTCGGGGTTGAGCCATTGCGGTTGATTTTCGAAAACGCGGAAGGCAAATCCCCCCTTCGTCCCATGGCCAGGGCCACGCGGGAAAGTCCGAGAATGAGATTGAGCAATACCCCGAGCATTGCCGTCATCGCCCCCAAAGCCACGATCGTGGCCGCCGTGGGATGGCCCAGGGACCTGAGCACGATTTCAAGCGGGGCGGCTTGGGCGCGGGTCGCCTCGCCCAGTTGTACCGCCCCAAATGCGCCGATGGCCGCGAGTCCCACCGCCATATACAGCACCGCGGAGACCGCCGTCACCGCAATGATCGCCGCGGGAATGGTTTTTCGGGGGTTTTTCACCTCTTCGCCCATGGTGGCGATGCGGCCGTAACCGGTATAGGCGACAAACATCAACGCACAGGCCTGGAGAAACGCGCCGACGGAATTTTCGCCTTCCGGGAAAAACGGGACGAGGGGATTCCCGGGTTGACGGATCGCGGCGGCTCCGGCGAACCCAATGAAAATGAACAGTGCGGTCAGCGTGGAGGCGACAATGAGGATATTGGCCAGGTTGGAGCGTTTCAAGCCACTGAGGACCAGCAGGGTGACGAGGATGGAAACCGTCGTTCCCAGCAAAGTTACCGCACCGGGGCTCGAGCGACCGAGCACGTGCAGCAGGTAGCCGCCGAAGCCAAGGGCCGCCGTTGCCGCCGAAGCCGATTTCGCGCAGAGAAACATCCATCCCGCCGTGAATCCCAGCGTAGGGTGCAGGTATCGATAGCCGTACTCGTACGTTCCCCCGCTCACGGGATGGGCGGCCGCAAGCTGGGCGCTGCTGAGCGCATTGCAGACCGCAACCCCGGCCGCCACCAGAATGGCCGGCAAGACGGACGGGCCCGCGATGCCGGCGGCCACGCCGATGCTGACGAACACCCCCGTCCCCACCATGGCGCCGAGGCCCATCATCATGGCCCCCCAAAGACCCAAATGGCGGTTCAGTTGCGTGTGCGTCGGTTTTGGATCAGCTTGCTTCATCAGGCTTGCCATACACCATTCAATAATCCCTTGTCCAGATAATGCCGATGCCCGAGTCGGCATTTCCTCCGGCTTGGGTTTCCAGGCGGAGGGAGGGCGTCAATTCCACCTCCACGGTGGCGCGCCCGGACTCCTCGGCCACGTTGCGCTCCAGTTCCACATATACCCGGTCACTGATGTATTTGCCCACGGTGACGGTGGTGCCGTCCTGCTGATCATCCGGAGTGCGGACATCCACTTGATCCACCCGGAGCACCCGCCGGGTTTCCCCCATCAGGTCAAAGGCGCTCCCTCCCCCGCGCAATACATTCACCGCCTGCGCCAGGGTAATCGCCTGCCAGGGGGTGATGCGCGCGGCTTCGCGACCGAACAGGAGTCGCGCGAGAATCTCATCCTGCGGCATGGGCGGAGACGAATCCAGTTCGATTTCCGGATCGATGGCCGGGCCTTGCACGCGTATAATCGCGGTGATGCCCCCCGAGCGGAGGTTCGCTTCAACATCCAGAAGGGGTTCCGGCGGAAACGACCCGTCAAAGGTCACCACGCCCCGTTCGAGCACCAGGCGTTTGCCGAAAAAGGAAAAGCGTCCGCGAATGATGTTCAAGCTCCCGGTGATCTGCGGTTCCGGGGTCTGTCCCTGTATCCGAATGCGGGCGGACCACTCGGAATCGAGGCCTCGTCCCCGCACAAACACCCGGTCGGGCGCGTCGATGCGCAGATCAAAGGCCACCCGATGCCGCGCCCGACTTTCGTCGTCCTCAGCGGGGGCTTCCGCCGCCGTTTCCCGCTCGATCTGGATCTCGTCCTCGTCCGGGGAACCATGCACCTCCACCACCTCCAGGGCATAGAGACGGGGCGGCAGGGTTTCGGGAATGTTCAGGGTCATGGGGCTGACCCGCATCTGGCCGTCCAATTTGCTCTCGTCCAAATTGCCGTTCCAATTGACCGTTCCCCGGCCCAAGGCCTCGGCGTGGTCGTTTTTCAAAAGCCGGAAGCGGTTGAGCGTGAGGGTGGTTTCGAACGGATAGCGCTCGCCGGGCCGAAAATGCAGACGCCCGCTGGCTTGCAGCGTTCCGTCGGCACCGTCGGAGGCGCTGAAGTTCACCAGGGAGAGGAATTCCCGTTCCGCGACCACGTCGAGAATGATGTCGGCGAGGATCGTGCCGGAAAGTTCGTGCTCGTAGCGTCCGCCGTCCAAACGGATGTTGCCCTCCAGTCGCGGTTCGTCGAAGGTGCCCTCCAGGGTGATGTCGGCGGCAAGCGTTCCGACCAAGCGGTGATACACATCCAGCACAAACAAACGTCCGAGGCCTTCCAAATCTGTGTTGGCCGAAAAGCGGGCCTCCACCTCTCCCTCGGGCGGCCATTGGAAGGAGAAGGGCGAAAGGGAAAGGGGCGCGGGAATGTCCAGGTTCAGGCTCACGGGATCGCCGGGGAGGTTTTTCAACAGAAAGCCTCCCTGCAGACGTTGATCCCGCAAGGCCAGTTCCACTTGGAAATGTGCGGGCGGGCCATCCCAAAGTTCGGGATCTTCCGGGCGCAACCCGGTCAGATCCAGTTTCAAGGTCGCCGCCGGATCTTGCAAGGTGCCGGAAAGGGTGAACAGCCCCTCCAATTCGGTTCCGGAGCCCATTCGGTCCGTGAAACCAAACATGCCCAAGGGCAGATCGAGAAGTTCCACGTTCAGATCCAGCTGTTCTCCTTCCATCCCGCCCCGGGCCCGCAAGCGCCCCGGCCCCACCCGCACCGTCCAGGGACGAACGCGCCATTCGCCGGACGCCACAAGCACATGCAGCGGGGACTCGGCCAAAATCTTCAAGCCATCCCAGTTGACCGCCAGATCATCCACTTGAAACGTTTGCTCGCCGTCCTCCGCGGACATGCCGAGTCGCAGGCGGGCGTTGCCGGTCAGGTCCATGTCGAACAACTGTCCAATGGGAGCGAAATCGGGCGCGGAAACCGTCACGGCCCCCTCCAAGGCGAGGGGATCGAATCGCGCGGAGAGATGTCCGGCAATTTCCGCATCGGCGGCGGTGAACGAAAAATCACTCAGCCCGAATTCGTCGTCTTCGAAGGTGAACCCGGTGGAAAGCTGGATGGGCATTTCTTGATAGGCGATTTCGGCCTCCAGATCGCCCCGGCGGGCGAGGGTGTCAAGATTCCCTCGATGGCGGAAGTGTCGAATCCGCAATTCATGTCCGGCAATCCACAATTCATCGCTCAGCAGCGAAAAGGTGAATTCGGCGTCATCCACCCGCCCCTCCAAAGAGAGTCCGGCCCGCAAGGTCCCCGCCAGGGACACCGGACTCCAAGCTTGGAAACGGGCCAGGTCGGGAAAATCGACATGAACATCCACTTTGGCCATTCCCGTTTCCAAATGCAATTCCCCGTCCGCCTCCACATTGACGGACTCGGTCCGAAAACGCCCTGTGAGCATTTCAATTTTTTCGTGGCGGGTTTCGCGCAGGGTCAAATCCAGTTCCATCTCCCCGAACAAATCCTCGGAGCCGTTCGGGAATAGTTGGGCAAAGGACGCGGCCCGCATTTCGAGGAGCAGATCGCGAACATCTTCTTCGTCAAAGGCATTCATCGTCAAAGACGCTTTCATGCGGGGAGCATCGTCGATGCGCTTTTCCCCGCGGGCGTACACCGTGGCTTCGAGGAGCAATTCCCTGGAACGCCATTGTCCTTCCAAGGAGAACACATGCGGTTCGGGCAGCAAAGGCGGTGCCAACACCAGCCGTTTGATCTGCAAATGCCTCACTTCCACGCCGTCCAGAATCACTTCCAAGTCCGGAAGACGCAACGGGAATTCCAAGGGGCTCGCATCCGGTTCCGTTTCCGGGTCCTCCGGCAGACCGGCGAACAATAGTTCCTCCGCCTCCAGCCGATGGATCAAAATTTGCTTGCGAAGAAGTTGCCGAAGCGAAATCCGAACCCGGGCCTCGTTGAGTCCCAAGCGGACTTCGCCCTCGTCGTCGGTTGCGGAAAACGCATCCACGCTCGCGGCCAAGGGCCAATGCAATGCCAGGCCTTCAATCCTCACCTCCAAATCGAGCACGGCGGACAAGCGTGACGCCAACAAGGGCGTGAGCCGGGCCAGGCCCCAAGGGGTCAGCAACGCCACCAGCCCCCCGCCGAAAAGCGCCAAAAGGAGAAAGGATTTGAACAAGCATCCCCATCGTTTTTTGCCCGGTTGCTTCTTGGGTTGGCGATTCTTCCGGGGGGAGGGAGTCGTGTGGGTGTTCGCATTCATCAAAAAGCCTGCCCCAAACTGATGTAAAATTGCCAGGGATCGTCAATGCCCTGCCTGCGGTTGACGGGAACGGCCACGTCGAAACGCAAAGGGCCCACGGGGGTGAAATACCGGAACCCGAGTCCGGTGCCCCAGCGGAAATCATCCACGGTCGGATCAAACCAAGCTTCCTCCGTCACCGCCCCGCCATCCAGGAAAGCCACCATGCCCATGGTCTCCGACCAGCGCCAGCGCAATTCCTGACTGAGCAAAAACAGGGATCGGCCCCCGGTGGGGCTTCCGTCTTCAATCGGTCCCACGGTCTGAAACGGATATCCGCGAATGGAACCGCCCCCGCCGGCATAATAGCGCTCGTCGGCGGGAATTTTTTTTCGCGCCTCCCCCAAAATCGAAGCCATGGTCACCCGACCGGCCCAATCCAATTCATTGCTGTGGCTCAAAGTAAAATACCCGGCGAGGGAAAAGCGGGGTTTGATGAAAAAAATCTCCGGGTCGAGGGTATCCCAATAGGGGGCCAGGCCCAGGCTGAGGCGGGCGCCGCCGCGGGGATCGAGCGGATCGTCGCTGCGGTCCTGTTCCATGGTCAAGGGAATGTAGACCAAATTGAATTCCCGGCTGTCCTCGGCGTCCCGCACGGAAGAATAGCGCATCCCCAGGCCGAGGCCATAAATCCGGTCATCGCCACTCAAGCGATCCACCCGGGCCAAGGCGCCGAATTTATCGCTGCGGAAGGCGCGGGTGTCCTCCACCTCTTGTTGCAAGGACAAGTGCAAATCCTGGTCCACGCGCCGGAAATCGGGCCGTTTGAACGCCAACGCCCCTCCCCGCCCAATTTCCGAGACCGCATAATCGAAGGAAAGCCGTTCCCCTTGTTCCCACAAATTGCGATGTTCCCATCCGGCGCGGGTCCGCCAGCCCTCGTCATTTCCATAGCCCACCCCCACGGTCACGGAGCGGTGCCGTCGTTCACTGAGCTTGACCGTCACAGGCAACAAGTCCCCCTCCTCCGGCGTATCCCCGGTCTCCAGCCGCACCGAACCGAACAAATCCGCGGCAGCCAAACGCCTGCGGGCCAAAACCAATTCCCTGCCGTCGAAAGGCGCCCCGGTTTCCCACGGCAATTTATTGCGCACAAAAGGCTCCCGCACGCGTTCCAGCCCCTCAAAAGTGGTTTCTCCAAAGCGATACCGTTCCCCCGGGTCCACTTCAAAGCGCACGTCCACCGCCTCCGCGCGGTGAACCACGACCACCTCGTGGGAGTCCACCCGGGCAAACGCATGCCCCCGGGTCCGCAAAATGCGCACGATCTCATCGTTGCCCGCGAGGATTTGGGAAGCCACCGCCTCCCGCCCCGGCTCCAGCCCGATCTCCTCCGCCAAGGGCATGGTGACAGCGGGGTCCGATGAAACCAGGGTCACGGTCCGCAAACGGTAGATGGGCCCCGGGTCCACTTCATAACGGACCCGGGGACGCCGTCGCTCCAAATCAATGCTCGTTTCCACCTTGGGCCGATAAAATCCATGATTCCGCAACACTTGCTCAAACAGAGGGGGATCCCTTCTCGCGCGCCGCCGCAACTGCAACTCTGAAATCGGCGGACGATCGGCAAGCGCCTTCATCACCGACACGTTTTCCAGTTCGCGCCGCAAGTCCCGGTCCTCCACGCCCGCAATGCGCACCCGATACCGGATCTCTCCCGCCGTGGCACGCAAGATGCCCGCTCCCGGCCACAGGCCCGAAAGCACAATACTCAGAAAAAAAACGCGACGCTTCCACATAGGCGCGCATCTTAACACCCTTCCCGGGTTTTCGCAACATTGACCCGCCGGGTTGGATGAAAGGGGGCATCTCGAAATTGGTGAAAAGGCGATATTTAGAATGAGGTCAAGCTTGCAAAAAGCGAGGAAAACTTCCAAGCTTCCCGTTTCGGGATTCGTCCACAGAATATTCACCGACGCCAACCATATCCACCACGCTTTCATTTCCCATGAAAACCATCCTACTGCTCAGCCTTGTTCTCGCCCTCGCGACGGCCGAAGAAATTCCGCCGCCCAATGCCACCGACCAACATCAGTTGATCGGCGCCCTCAAATCCGTCAGGACCGGACCCGTTGGACAATCCATGCCCCCCTTGTACACCTACACCCTCACCTTCGAAGTGGTCGAAGTCTTGCGGGGCGACCTCGAGGTCGGCGACACCCTCGACTTTCAGTATGCCGAGCGAACCAACACGCCCACCGTCTTCGAAACCGACACGCCCTATGTCCTCAGCGCCCGCAAAGTCCGCGACCGCATGGAACTGCTCAACCTCCGATCCACCGCCAACACCGACTTGGATGCGTTTCGGGCCCTGGCCGTCATCCCGCCCGGCTGGCAAAATATCGATGGCAAACCCGTTTCCCCATGGGCCAATCTTCAAGGCGCGAAATGGCCCTCCGAAGTGGACGGCCCCCATTGCGACATCACCGGACGTCCCGCCAGCGCCCTCCCCGACGGCGTCACCTTCACCGTCGAAGCCCTGCCGCCCGAACAGGAACTCCAATGGACAAACCCCGACGGTGACGGCGACTACCGGGTCACCTTGAAAAATACCACCGACGCCCCCGTGACCATTGAAGCGTTGCCTGCCCGTGACGGGGAAGCGCTGTGGGTCGAAAGCGTCATTCTTCAAATCCAACACCGCGCCTACCCCGCTCCCGGCGCCACCGGGAACTGGACGGACACCGAACCCGCGATCCTCGCGCCCGGCGAAAGCATCTCCGGGGTTATCCGCGCCATCTCCGTCAAAGGCCCCCAGTGGCCCCGCGGCGGCAACCGCGTGGTCATCAACTTCATCCTCGGCGACCAAATGCGTTCCGAAAGCTTTTATTATATGTCCAACCATCACGACGAATTGCGCAAGTCCGCGCGGCCTTGAGCCGGGGACCGTTCAAAACATGATTGATCGAGAGGGGGCGTAGGAGGACGGGAGCGCCGGTCGCCGCACCGGCGGGGCGAAGGGGGACGGGAGCGCCGGTCGCCGCACCGGCTGGGGCGAAGGGGGACGGGAGCGCCGATCGCCGCACCGGCTGGGGCGAAGGGGGACGGGAGCGCCGGTCGCCGCACCGGCTGGGGCGAAGGGGGTCGGGAGCGCCGGTCGCCGCACCGGCTGGGGCGAAGGGGGTCGGGAGCGCCGGTCGCCGCACCGGCT
>PXAS01000460.1 GCA_003565815.1 PVC group bacterium | reverse complement strand
TGAAAAATTTCATCATTCACGACGCGCCCGAATACGCAGAACTGCGCCTGGGATGGCGTGGAGACGTCACCGTATGGATCAATGGAATCCAACTGAACTTGGAGGGTGCCGCCGGCTCCCCCAGCACCTTTCAAATGCCTGTGGGCGGTGCGCCTCCAAACTCGGCTTATTTGCCCAGCAGCATGATCAGGCAGTTGCTTCAGACCGGCAACAACACGATTGCGGTCCGCATGAACAACAACAATGGCAATGCCATTGAAGAAATCGAATATTTCGACGCTCAACTCCTGGTGGACGGGGTATATTACATCCGACATGCGAACGACTCCAACGCGAATCGAAATGATTTGCGCTGGTGGGTTTGGGGCAATCGCGGGAGCCTGCAGTCCCCTCCAAACGATTTTCAAGGCACCTCTTGGATTCGAAACGGGTATGCCAATGCTCTTTTTGATGACTTGGACGGCACGGGTCTCACGAATTACTGGCAGTTCCGTTTGGGGGCCAATCCCGCCGATCCCTACTCTCTGGATCCCACCCGTACACTGAACGACGCGGACTTCGATTCCGACGGTGACGGCCTTTCCAACATCGACGAAATCCTGGTCTGGGGAACCGACCCCACCAATCCCGACACCTCCGATAACGGGATCAGTGACGGGGATGCCCTGAATCCGAATGTCATTGTGGGTGGACGTTCCGTAACGCATCCACTCTACTCCCGCAGCCCCCATATTCCCAAGAGTATTCTTCTGGATGGCGGCGCGTTCGAAGTGCCTGAGCAAGATCACTTTGCGGATGCCCACCGTTTTGATTTGTCAAACTGGACCATTGAGGTTTGGGTGAATTTGGCCTCCGACACTGAAACGGGGGACTTGGTTCTGCGTCAGACACACAAAGGACAAACCACCTTTGCCCTGTCTTTGGATAACAACGTCCCACGCGTTCGTTTTTCCACCAGCACAGGAAATCAATATTTCGCAGGGGGAAATGTGCCCATTCCAGCCGACACCTGGACTCATCTGGCCGGTGTGTGGCGTGAGGGATCCAACGCATTGACTCTCTATGTGAATGGTGTGGCCATGCAGTCCCAGGTCGTTATGGAAAAACCCGCCCGGGGGCAGGCACGTACCACCATTGGTTCCGGGATCAACGGTCATTTGGATGAATTCCGGGTCTGGTCCGTTCCGCGAACTCCCCGTCAAATCGGGGAATGGTTTAACAAAACCATTTCCAAGGATTTGGTCGAATTGGACACCGATGATGATGAAACGGCCCCGCAAGATCCGTTTGATGTCACGGAAAACAATAGTGCCGAGGCGCTTTGGGCGGCTTTGTTTCCATTTGAGTTGCCGGAAGGGGTCACCATTGACTCCATAGAATACGTGGGTGCCGACGCGGCAGCGGGCACATACGTGAATTTCCCGCGCCTCCCCGCCGAATATCCGCAACCCCCCGACGGCATGATGCTCTCCACCGGGCGTGTGGTGGATGCGGTGGTTCCTCAAAACTCGTCTCCCAGTACCAGTACCGCCTTTGACACACCCGGAGATCCGGATCTGGAAGCTTTGGTCAACTCCCCGACGTTTGACGCGGCGGCCTTGATCATTAACTTCACGGTGGACGAAACCATTCGGGCGTTCCGATTTAAGTTTGTCTATGCCTCTGAAGAATACCCCGAGTTTGTCGGCTCACCCTTTAATGACGCATTCGGTGCGTTTTTGAATGGAACCAACATCAGTTTCGACAGCAACAACAACCCGATCACGATCAATAACAACTTCTTCCAATTGAATAATGACCGTTTTCATCCGGGGCATCCCGCGACCATCGGCAAACGCGTGGTCACGCTCCCCTTTGAGTATGACGGTTTGACGCCTTTGCTGGTGACGAACCGGAATCTTCAACCCGGCTCCCATTCTCTGAAACTTGTCATCGCCGATGCCGCGGATCCGATTTATGACAGTGCCATCTTCCTGGCTGAATTCGAGTTTTTGGATGATGAGGTTGAAGAAGGCACTGAAGTCGTGCGTGACGACAGCCTGCTTGTGGACCAACTGCCCTTCATGGTGGCATATTACACCTTCGATGACGGCACAAACACCACGATTCCGAATCCCATGCGCAACAACCAGATTATCGGTTATGGCGCGGAAGACCACATCAATCCGCTGAACCGAAATTTATACATTCGGGACGTCACCTTTGACGATCAAAATCACGCCCGTTTGCTGGAACTGTTCAATGACCAGGAACGCAACGGGATTGATGACTGGTGGGCGGACCTCTTTCTGGGTCCCGACCAGTTTGTGGACACGGAGTTGGATTTTGATGGAGACGGACTCACGCTCCAGTACGAATTCTGGGCGGACACCAATCCGGGCTCCGCGGACAGCAACAACAATGGCGTTCCGGATTCCCAAGAGGACCCCGATGGGGACGGTCTCGACAACCTGCGCGAGCAGGAGTTGGGAACCCATCCCAAGTTGCCCGACACGGCCGACAATGGTCTTTGGGATGGCGACAACGGCGACCGCGTGCCAGACACCGCGCTCTTCCCATCCATTGACCGTGTCTTAAGACTCAGTCAAGCCGGGTATGTGGAAATGCCCATGGAACTGCGCTTTGCCTTGCAGGAATGGACATTAAACGCTTGGATTCGGCCCTCCACCCACGGAGGGACCCTCATTGAACGCCAAACCCGCCAGGATGTGTTCAACTACTTCATGCGCCTGGAAAATGACGGAAGAATCGCTCTCGGGTTCACCCCCGGAGATCTGTCCGCAGACGTGGTGGTGCGCTCTCCCGCGGATAAACCGCTCTCACTGGAGAACTGGTATCATGTGCTTGGGTCTTTTGACCACACCACGGGACAACTGACCCTTTACATTAACGGGCAACAAGTGGTTTCCGCATTTACCACCAAACGTCCGAGTGTTGGCGGGGTGGGTCCCATTTATACCCGGGCCGGTCAAGGGTTTGAAGGATACGCCGATGAAGTCGCCATTTTCTCCAGACCGCTGGGCAGCTTCGAGGTACTTGAAGCCATGGAAAGTGTTTCCAACGCGCCTCCCGAAGATCTTGCAGCCTATTACCGCTTTGATGACGGCACCAGTGCGCAGCACGATGCCGCCGATCCGCTCGGGCGTCATTTCGGCACCAGCGGCATGAGCAACTGGTGGTGGGGACAAGTTGAGGATTTCGCACCGGGCTTCGAGGAAGACTGGCGTTATAACTGGTTCCACGGCGGCACTTTGTTCGGGGACGTGGAGATGGTGAATATTCTCGATTATCCCCATTTGCATGACACCCCCGTTCAACTATCCAAACTGGACAGTAATGGAGATGGCATTCCCGACTGGTGGTACATCAAGTACGGCATGGATCCCGACGGCCCCAGCATCGCCGATGAAGACTGGGACGGGGACGGACTGACAAACTATTACGAGTACCTTGCCGGTTCAGACCCCTTGAACGCTTATTCCCTGGACCCTGCCGGTCTTGTTAATGACGGAAATTGGGACAGTGACGGTGACGGATTGAGCAACTTGCAGGAGCAACAGCTCGGCACACACCCCTTGTTGCCCGACACCAGTGACAATGGACGCCTGGATGGCGAAGCCATTGTTGCCGGCGTGTTGAGTTATGATCCCACCAACAGTCTTTTCCCGGCGAGGGACGGTGTGTTGCATTTGGACCAAGGTACGGACGACGATTACGTCCTTGCCCCCAATCAAAGCCGCTTTCACCTTCAGGAATATACCCTCATGGCTTGGGTGAACCCCGCGGAGTACCCTGCGGCAGGAAGTTCCAGTGCCATTGTGGAACGAAGCTCCACCGAGGGAACTCTTGCGACCTATAACTATGCCTTGCGCATCAGAGATGATGGGCGGGTTGAACTTCGCTTCACTTCAGGCGCGGATTACAGCGTTTCCGAAGCTTTGGTAACGCCTATGGCGATCCCTCTTGAAATTTGGACACATGTCAGCGCGTCATTCAATCATGAAGACGGCACAATGGCGATTCATTTCAATGGCGTACAGGTCGCCATCAAGCAAAGTGCGCACCGTCCCGGAACCTTCGGGTTTGGTATACACCGTACCCGGGTGGGCCCGAGGTTCGTGGGTCATTTGAATGAAGTCGCCTTCTTCAATCGTCCGCTGGATGTGGACGAGGTGAGGCACTACATGCGGGGACTTCACAGTGTCAGTCATGAACGTATGGTCGCGTACTACAACTTTGACGACGGAACCTCTGCTGTATTGGCGAATCCCGGGGATGCCCTGTACGACGCGGCGAATCCCGGACGGCACTACGGCACCAGCGGTCGCAACGACTGGTGGTGGGGTCAAGTGGAAGACCACGCCCCCGGATATGAACGCGATTGGCTCAATCACTGGGCGAATGCCGCCACACTTCAGGGATCCGTATTCTTGGTTGAAGATGACACCTCTCCGGTGCGATTCACCGAAACGGATACGAATTTGGACGGCATCCCCGATTGGTGGTATCAGTTGTTTGCTTTTGATCCCCAAGGGCCTTCCATCGCATACCAGGATGCCAGTGGAGACGGTCTTTGGAATATTACAAAATATCACCTCTACCTGGTGGACAACCGTTACAATCCCCATAAACGGGATAGTTTCGGGGATGGCGTACCCGATGGTGAGCGTGATGCGGATGGAGACGGTCTTTCCAATTTGTTTGAACAAAATGTGAGCGGGACCCGCGTGGACATGGCGGATACCGATGACGATGGACTCACGGATTGGGAAGAAGTGACCGGAAAACGCCTTCTGCCATTCTGGTGGGATATCCATCAAGATTGGTTGGATGCCTATGATGACTTCAACAACGGATTGATTCCCTCTTTGCCCGCGCCTCCGAATCCCGAAGATTACTTAAATATGAGCGCGGGCGTGGTGACCCCCAGCAACCCCTTGTCCTCCATGAGTCCCGAACGCTCCGGCTTTTTACGGGTGGACGGCGCGGGGTACGTGGAAGTGCAAAACCAAGCCCGACACGCGTTGCGCGCTTGGACTTTGCAGGCATGGGTGAATCCGGATGACAGCAATGTGAATGGCGGGGCGATTGTTCGCAGAACCGTATTCAATCCGTACCGCAATGCCACTGGAATCAACTATGAAATGGGCTTGGAACCCGATGCTGACGGAAACCTTCGCTTGTATGCATTGTACGAAAACATTCCTTCCAGCGGGTCCTCCACGGTTGTTCGTGTAAACGGAACCGGACCTGCCGAAGTCCCGAACCCCGCTCATGAGAACATTGTTCCCCGTGCCAGCGAAGTGCCGCCCAATGTTGAGGCCAGCCATCGCCCCATGGGGTGGACACATGTGGCCGCTTCGTACGATCCGGAAAACCATACCCTGCGCATTTATGTGAATGGAACCGAAGTTTCCCATACGACCAGTGCCTTCGAACCCGGGGGCCTGGGCTTGGATGAATACTTGATCTTTGGCGGGAATCTCAGATTCGGCGAAGATTTCATTGGCGGTATCGACAGCATTATGATTCTGGGCGGGGTATCCTCCGCCGAGGAGATCATGGCATCCTCCCAAGGGGAAAATCGCTACGAACAAGCCGTATTGGGCTATCCCAGTCCGGTGGGGAACAGTCTGGCTGGCGGTGCCTTCCAAGTCTTGTCCCCTCAAGATGCCGTGCAAGAGGACCATGTCCCGAATGAAGTGGTTGTCCGCTTCAATCCCGAGGTTTCTCCCATTCTTGTCCGGGGAGGGCTGGCCCAAGAGTTGGGGCTTGAAGAAAAACAACGCTTCGACATTGCACCCATTTATGTCATGACCATTGTTGACGGCAGTTCCGTGGAGCAAAAACTAAACCAGTTGAAGAACCATGGCAATGTGAAATATGCGGAACCCAACTTCATGTTCCAAGCGCATGCAACACCCAATGATCCGCTCTATGGGCAGCAATGGGCACTGAAAAACACGGGGCAACCCAGCGAAACCGATGGAGAGCCGAATGGCTTTCCCGGCGCGGACATTGATGCCGAGGGGGCCTGGGCATTGAGAAACTGGGGAAGCAATCGTGTTCGCGTGGCGGTCATTGACACGGGGGTTGACTATAACCATCCCGATCTTTGGCCCAACATGTGGCCGAAACTGGGCTATGACTTCTTTGATGGTAATGATGACCCCATGGATGTTGGCGGGCATGGTACGCATGTCGCGGGCACCATTGGCGCGGTTGGAAACAATGGCGTTGGCGTGGTGGGTGTGAACTGGCGCGCTGAGTTAATGGCCATCCGTTTTCTCGGTCCCTCAGGCGGTTCCACGGAAGGTGCGATCGCTTCGATTCAATACGCCGTGGAAAATGGCGCGAGAATCAGTAACAACAGTTGGGGCTCTTCCTCCTATTCACAGGCCTTGTTTGACACCATCAAGGCTGCTGGAAACCATGGACACTTGTTTATCGCTGCCGCTGGTAACGATGGCCACGACGTGGACCTCAACATGTCGAGTCCCGGGAATTACAACCTGCCCAACATGATCTCCGTGGCCGCGTCCACGCGTCACGATGATCGTGCTACCTTTAGTAATTATGGGGCATTTACCGTTCACTTGGCAGCTCCCGGCCATGAAATTCTGAGTACATGGCCGAATGCAACGTACAACTCAATCAGCGGTACCTCAATGGCAGCACCCCATGTTGCCGGTGTCGCGGCCCTGATTATGTCTCAAAATCCGCACTTGGATGTCTCCGCTGTGAAAGAACTGATTCTCTCCAGTGTCGACAAGCTCCCGGAATGGGAAGGACTCGTTCTCACCGGTGGGCGCCTGAACGCGGCCAAAGCCATGGGTGGACGCGGAGCGCTGGTGGGCTTCTTCAGTTTCGACGATTTCGGCGAAACCGCGGAAGACTTCTCTTTTGCCAAGGATTGGGAAAATGACTGGGCGCATGCCGGCATCCTCCATGGAGACGCCAGGTTTGTCCCCTTCGGCGGTATTCTCGACTATCCCGTGGCCGACTGTGTGCTTACGGATCCCTCATTGTCACTGGACGCCCTGGGCTTTTTAGAGGGCTTTGGCGGCTGGAGAACGGGTGGACACCAACCCTGGCGCTGCACCAATGAACGCGCGTACAACGGCTCCATGTCCGTAACCGCTGGCGGATTGAATCATGATGGCCATAACTACACTCCGATCTTGGGGAACAACCAGACTTCATGGTTGGAAACCGAAGTGGTTGGACCCGGTGTGGTCACCTTCGCATGGTCGTGGGGGACGGAAGAAGACCTTCCGTCTCACACGGACACGGCGGATTGGCTGCGCTTCCGTGTAAATGGTACCGTCGTGGAAGAACGGGAAGGCTGGACCAACCCGACTTGGGGCTGGGAAGCGCTGGACCCCAATGATTTCCCGGATGGTCCGCTGGATGAAACCTATGCCTGGAATATTGGCAGCAATTACATGCCGACGGGTACCGACGTGAACGCCTTGGGGTGGGAAGTCATTACCGTGACCATCCCCGAAGGCATTGTCACCCTGCGTTGGGAATACGTCAAGGATGATTATTTGGCCCAATATCCCGATCAAGTTTGGCTGGACAATGTGTCATACGTACACACCGGACCGGATTCGGACGGCGACGGATTGCCCGATGCTTATGAGATCCTGGTCTTCGGCACCGACCCCTTCAATCCCGACACCGATGGCGATGGCGTCAGCGATGGTCAGGAAGTGTTGATGGGCACCGATCCTCTGGTGGTGGAAACCGCGATTCTCGGTCCCCCTCCCGCCGGATGTACCCATGGCATTTCCTGGAGTGGCATTGCCAATGTTGAATATGTGGTGCAAAGTTCCACGGACATGATTACCTGGGTGGAAGCCTTTAGCGGGCCTCTGGCCAACCAAAGGAGCCGTCAGGCCGCCAGTGCCGATGGGCAACTCATGGAGTATTGTGATCCCGATCCCAATCCCCCTGCGGTAATCTTCTACAGGGTGGTGAGGCGCACGCAATGAGTCTATTCCTTCAACCCTGTTATTGTCTATGAATGATCCAATCCGTTTTTACACATCCAAATTCAAAAGGAGTTCCCTCATGAAATCATTGCCCAAGACCTTCTCTGTGGTCACTGCGGCTGCCTGCACCTTGTTTCTGGTCGCCTGTGACTGGTCCAGCGGCGGAAGCTCGAACAGCTTCAACACCTCCAATGCCTCCAACCTCAGCAATATTTCCGGGTTTTACCAAGGTACATCCAGCAATGAAGTGGTGCGGGGATCCGGCATCAGCCATCTCACCGTCCAACAATCCGGCACCCGGTTGGAGGTGGTGGACAGCAGGGGGAACCGTTATACGGGTTCCGTGGGCGCACCCCTTTTGGTCGCCAATCTTCGTGAGGGCTCCTCCATATCCGCAGGCGCGCAAGTGGCCAGCTACCAGTTGTCTTTCAGCGGCAACGGGGTGGAATTCACCGGGGTGGTCAACCTGATATCAGTCTCCGACATTCTCGGGAATACCCGGAATGTGGACGATGATCACAACACCACGGACAGCAGCACCACCTCGTCTTCCAGCTCGACCACCACGACCTCGGAAACGGTGATCCCGCCCCAGCAAGGCGTCGATGGCGTGGAGCCGGGATCGACGACGGAATCGGAAAACACCACGGGTGGCTCTTCCGAGCGTACCCGGGAATCCACTCGTTCCGATAGCCGTTCTTCCTACACGGAGTTTGAATTGACGGATGCCAATACCCAGTTGAGAATGCGGGGAACTTGGATCCAGAATGGCCGAGCCTCCTCCTTGGATGCCCGGGCGGCCGGCATCATGGGGAATATTTCCACCGATGGAACCGGTGGTACGGGTGGAACCGGCGGAACCACGGGTGGAACCGGCGGAACGAGCGGAACCACCGGAGGCGGTCTCTAAGGCTTTTCCAAAAGCTCAACGGACCTGTCCTGAAAAAGGCACCCCCAACGGGGTGTCTTTTTTTTTGCCTATTTTCTGGTTTTGAGTTGCTTTGGTG
>PXAS01000478.1 GCA_003565815.1 PVC group bacterium | reverse complement strand
GAATGTATATGATACATTTATATCATTTTAATAAGAAACTTGGGGTAGCCGCAACTGTCCCAGTTGCAGAACCTCATATCAAGCGAATATATCAAAGCTGAGGACAGCTTCGACAACGGTGAGTCCGCCCTTTCACCAATGCCGAGATGCGCCCATGAGAGTTTGAAACCATCCTCCTTGGCCCGAAAGCGTCCCCTTATCGCAATTTCGCGCGCGAGGCGAAGCTTCGGGCCCCGAACAAGCCTGTTTTTCCCGTCGATTGTGATTGTATTTCCCTTGGATTCATTCCATCAACTACACTCATGCCTTCGTTGCGCACATTCATTTGTCTTTCGGACCGTTATGTCGTATGTTCCAGCCATCATGAAAAAAATATTTTCCACCCAATTCCTCGCCATCCTGGCCGCTTGTTTCATTTTTCCGCTCTTGGGCGCCGCGGTTGAGGACACGGAAGACGTCCGCCCCGCCCCGGCCAGCCATGACGCCCATGACACGCCCGAGTATCGTGAAAATGACGGGGACACCGTGGACCCGGCCCAAGAAGCGGACGAAGGAGCGGTCGACGAGAGGATCGAAGAGGCCGCCGAAACGCGCCCCCCTCGCGACGCGTCCGCCCGCCACCGGGCCGCGCGGGATTGGCCCGAGAATCCGAAAATCATGATCATTCCCGTGGAGCAACCGATCATGCAGCCGCAACAATTTCTCCTCCAGCGGGGCGTGCGCAGAGCCCGGGCGGAAAATGTGGATGCCCTGATCCTGGTGATGGATACCCCCGGCGGGCGGGTGGACATCATGCGCGATATGGTCAGCAACATCATCGACCTGGACATCCCCACCTATACCTTCGTGAAGGAAAACGCCTTCTCCGCAGGCGCCATCATCGCCCTGGCCACCGATCACATTTTCATGACCCCCATGTCGGTCATTGGCGACGCCATGCCGATCATGATGTCCCCGGGCGGCGGCATGCAGGAAATGGGCGAGGCCGAACGAGAGAAAATCGAAAGCGCCATGGATGCCATCGTCCGCAGCATTGCCCAGGCCAAAGGCCGCGACGAAATGCTGATCCGGGCCATGGTCCGCCGCGAACTTCGCTACGAACTCGAAGACGGCACCGTCATTTCCAAAGAAGGAAACATTCTCACCTTGACCAACATCGAGGCGGAACAACTTCGCCCCGACGGCACCCCGTTGCTCTCGGAGGGAACGGTCACGGATTTGGACGAGATGCTTGAAATCATCGGACTGGGAAACGCGGAGCGATTCGAGGAAATCCCCACCTGGGCCGATGACCTCGCGGTGTTTCTCACCACCATTTCCCCCCTGTTGCTCACCCTCGCCCTGGTGCTCTTCTATATGGAAATCCAGTCTCCCGGCATCGGCTGGATGGCGGGTCTGGCCCTCACCTTTTTTCTCATCGTCATGTTCGGCCACAACGTCGCCGGCCTCGCGGGCATGGAAGATGTTTTGCTGATCATCATCGGCATGTTGCTGATCATGGTGGAACTGCTGGTCATTCCCGGCTTCGGCTTTGTCGGGCTCAGCGGCATCGCCCTCATGATCGGCGGCTTGATCCGGGCCATGATCATCCGCTACCCCGGCAATCCCGGAGATCTTCCCGGCCTGGAAAATTTTGGCAACGTCGGCCCGGCGGTGACCAATCTAAGCATTGCCATCATTGCCTCGGTCGGCCTGATGGTCCTCTTGTTGCAGTCCATGCAAAAATCAAAATTTGCCAATCAAAAGCTGATCCTCAACGAAAGCATTCGCAGTGAGGACAGCGAAAATCCCCTGCTGGCCCTGGTGGGCCGCTTTGGACACGCCCTGACCCCGCTGGGCCCCTCCGGCACCGCCGACATCGACGGGCGGGAATATTCCGTGCTTTCCGATGGTGACTACGTGGAAACGGGCACCCCGCTGGAAATCGTCGACGTACATGGCAACCGCATCGTTGTGCGCCCCCGCCCCGAAACGAAAGAAGAAAACGCATGAATCCCACCTTTTGGTTTTTGTTGCTGACCGCCGCCGCATTCATCCTGTTTGCCCTGGAAGTGTTTATCCCCGACCTGATTTTGGCCGCCGCCGGCATCCTATGCCTGGTCGGCGCCTGCGTGGTGGCCTTTTCCGCCTTCCCCCCGCAAACCGCGGCCTGGATTTCCATGGGCCTGGTGACGGTCACCCTCACGGCCTTCATGATTTGGTTGGTGAAAATTCCCAATTCGCGGGCGGGAAAACGCATTTCCCTCAACGACAACCTTCATGACGCCAAATCCTCCGTCGACGAAAGCCCGTTTCTGGGCAAACGCGGCACGGCGGAAACCGATTTGCGTCCCGGGGGGTTCATCCGCATTGACGGGCAGCGTCTGGACGCGCTCTGCAACCGGGGGTATGTGGAGAAAGGCAGCGAAATTGAAGTCGTCGAAGCCCGGGGAAACCATATCGTGGTCCGGGAAATCCCCAAGGAAACCTCTTGAAAGGTGTCCGCGTGAAGTTTTTCCGACTGCTCCTTCCGTTCAGTTTCCCCTTCCTTTTCTCCATCCTGCATGCGGAGGAGGAAATCCCGGATGCGCCACCTCCACCGCCCTCCCCTCCTGAAGTTCAGGAATTTTCCGAAGAACGCTGGATCGTCCAGGACGAAATCATTCTGGTGGCGGATGCAAAACAGGACGTCTTTGCCCTGGCCAATCTCGTGGATCTGGACGGCATCTACGCGGATGACGTCTGGGCCGGGGGCCGGCGGGTGACCTTTCGCGGGCACGCGGCCGATGACGTCCGCCTTTTCGCCGCCGAGGTCCTGACCTTCGACGGCATTGCCGAAGGCGGACTCCGGGCCATCTCCAGCGGCAACATGTTGGTCAACACCAACAGCGTGGTCACGGGAAACGCCGTGCTCTCCGCAGGGCGCAACCTCACCGTCAACGGCACCTTCCATGGCGATCTGCGCGCCAGCGCCCCCCGGCTGGTGATGGACGTTCAAGTGGAAGGGTCCCTGACCCTGCAAAGCCAAGACGTCACGATTTTGGCCAGCTCCCGGGTGGGCGGCAACCTGTATTATCAAAGCAACACCCGTCCCAACGCCCCCGATGGCGTGGTGGCGGGCGAATGGATTCAAGTGGAACCCGACACCGGCATGCAGGATACCCTGCGGCGATGGAGATGGGCCCTGCGGGGGATTCAACTTTTCACCGCGTTTGTCGTTGGCCTGGTCATGGTTCGGTTTTTACCCCGCTACACCGGATTTTGCGTGGAAACCATGCTCAAGTTGCAACCCTCCGCCCTCTTGCTCGGTCTTTTCAGCTCCGTGGTCATGGGCTTGTGCGGTTATTTCCTCCTCCCTTCCGTGATTGGAACCGGCGTGGGCGTCATAATCCTGCTGATACTGTTTTTTCTCTTCTATTGCGGAAAAATCATTGCCGCGCTCGCCCTGGGGGCCACCCTGGTCAAACACAAGGTGCCCCTCACCTTCTTCCGGCTGTCCGGCGGACTGTTTCTGGGGCTGGCGATCTTGTACGGACTGTTTGCCCTCCCCTTTGTCGGCACCACCCTCTGGGTTTTGGTCTCCAGTTGGGGCATGGGCGCCATGATTCAGACGATTCGAAACAGTCAACGCGTTTTGAAGCTTGAAATTCCCGATGATTTGCGTGAAGATAACCCCGATTCAACCCCATAAAAGGAAACACACACCATGACGAAGTATTTTTTGGGCTTTTTGGCCATCATCCTAGTCCTGATTCTGCTGCTTTTGTTTAAATTCATTGGCATTTACATCCGGGCGCTCGTCTCCGGCGCCAAAGTCCCCTTTCTCTCCCTGGTCGCCATGCGGCTCCGCAAGGTGAACACCAAGCTGATCGTGGACGCCCGCATTCAGGCGGTGAAGGCCGGTCTGGAATTGACCACCAACGATTTGGAAGCCCACTATCTCGCCGGGGGCAATGTCGTCAATGTCGTCCGCGCCCTCGTGGCCGCCGACAAGGCCAACATCGAATTGCCCTTCAAACAGGCGGCGGCGATCGACCTCGCGGGCCGCAATGTTCAGGAAGCGGTCAGCACCAGCGTGTATCCCAAGGTCATCGGTTGTCCCGACCCCTCCAAGGGAACCCCCTATCTGGACGCCGTTTCCAAAGACGGCATCCGCTTGCTGGTCAAAGCCCGGGTGACGGTTCGCGCCAACCTGCAGCGCCTCGTCGGGGGCGCCACCGAAGAAACCATCATCGCCCGCGTCGGCCAGGGGATCGTCAGCGCCATCGGCTCCTCGGACACCTATAAAAACGTGTTGGAGAACCCCGACCACATCAGCCGCAAGGTGCTGGGATCCGGCCTCGACGCCAACACCGCCTTCGAAATCGTCTCCATCGACATCGCCGACGTGAGCGTAGCCGGTGTGAGCGGCGCCCGCGAAGTGGCCAACGTCGGCGCATTGCTGGAAACCGAACGCGCCGAAGCCGACAAGAAGATGCGGCAGGCCGAAGCCGAAGGCCGCCGCGCCAGCGCCATCGCCGCCGAACAGGAAATGCGCGCCCGCGTGCAGGAAATGCAGTCCAAGGTCATCGAAGCCCAGGCGGAAGTGCCCAAGGCCATTTCCGAGGCATTCCGCTCCGGCAATCTCGGCATCATGGATTTCTACCGCATGCAGAACGTGCTCGCGGACACCTCCATGCGTGAAAGCATCGCCGACGGCGACCAGAAAGACTGATTCCCGCGGGCCGGGTCTCTCCGGGACCCGGCCCGAATTTTTTCCCCACCATTGGAGTTCATTCCATGCCCGGTATCCTCGCGGAAGGCACCCTCACGTTTCTCATCTACCTCTTCATCGCCATCATTTGGGTGGTGGGCAAAATCCTGCAACAAAAGGAAGCCCAGAAAAAGGTGGAGGAACTCAAACGCCGCCGCGAAGAACGCGAGCGCGAGGCCCAACGCACCGGCCAACCGGTGTCCCCGGAACCGGAGCAACGCCCCAAACCCAAACGCAATACCCTGGAAGAAGAATTACAGGAATTCCTCGGCAAAATGGCGGGGCTTCCCCCGGAACCGGAACCCGAATCCCCGTCCCCGCCTCCACCCAAACCACGCGTTCGGGAGACGGTACAGTTTGACGGGCCGCCCCCACCTCCCCCCCGGCCCAAACCCCAAACCCGGCAAAATTTGGCAAACGCCATCGAAAAAGCCGAGTTGCCCAAGGGAGGGAAATCGGTGGAAGACGTGTACGCGAAAATCGCGGACATCAAGGAAATCGAAGAACTGGAACTGGCGATTGAAGACGGAAAGATCGTCGATCAATCTTCCTTGCTCAACGTCCGCACCCTCATGGTGGACATGTCAAAGAGCAACGTGCAAATGCAGCGGATCAAAATCCAAAACATCCGCCCGGTGCGCACCAAAACCAGCAAACCCAACATGGGCAATCGCGCCAATATCAAACAGGCGATTGTCGGTGGAATCCTGCTCAGTCAGCCCAAAGCCCTCCGTGAAGATCCCTTCCATTCCAATCCGGGCGAATTGTAAGCCGTTTCCGAGCGTCGGAAACATTTTTTTCGAGGCTTCCGACCCTCGGAAGTTCTTCGGACCCCCATGGAAACGCCTTGAAATCGCGCTATGACGTTTTGATGACTTCCCGCGGCCTCGCGGAAAGCCGGGAAAAGGCCCAAAGGCTCATTCGGGCCGGACAAGTGCGGGTCAATGGTCAGGTCATGACCAAACCGGGGGTGCAAATCGATGTCGAGGCGGCGTTGGACGTGGCACGTCCGCCCCGCTTTGTCAGCCGCGGCGGGGACAAATTGATGGGCGCGTTCGAGGCCTGGCCGGATCTCTGCCCGAAGGACCAGGTGTGCATTGACATCGGATCGAGCACGGGCGGATTTACGGATTGTCTCTTGCAGCACGGCGCCCGCCGGGTTTATGCCGTGGACGTGGGCAAAGGGCAGTTGCACTGGGATTTGCGCAATGACCCGCGGGTGGCGGTGATGGAACAGATCAACGCCCGCTATTTGGAAGCGGCGGATTTCGATCCGCGCCCTGACTTCGGGGTGACGGACGTGAGTTTTATCTCCCTGCGGCTGATTTTGCCGGCCGCGGACCGGGTGCTTTTGCCGGGCAGTCGCTTCGTGAGCCTGATCAAACCCCAATTCGAAGCCGGCGCCGAAAACCTGCGCAAAGGCGTGGTCGTCGATCCGGCGATTCGACAAGAGGTGGTGGACCGGATCCGCGAATTCGGGGAACGGGATTTGGGCTGGCATTGCGAGGGCGTGGTCCCCTCCCCGCTCAAGGGGCCAAAGGGCAACGTGGAATTTCTGGCCCTTTGGAAAAAACCGAGCATGGACTCGACGGCCTCAACGGATTCCGCTAGGATCGCGACATGAAAACCATCGGCGTGATTGCGAACCAGGACAAAGCGGGCGTGGCGGATCTTTTGCCGCATCTTTCCAAATTGGCCCGGGCGCGTGATTTGAAATTGGTGTTTGATCCCGATTGCTCCGGAAGCGTGGCCGCGGAAGAAACCGCAAAAACGAGGGATTTCCTCGCGGACGTGGATGCGGTCATCACTTTGGGCGGCGACGGAACCCTCTTGGGGGCGGTCCGGCGCATGGGCGCGAACACCAAACCCATTTTGGGGGTCAACATGGGCAAACTCGGGTTCCTCACCGGAATTACCCAGGACGAACTCGTGACCGGCTTGGATGCAATGGCCGAAGACGCCTTGGTCGCCTCGCCCCGCAGGTTGCAGGCGTGTGAATATCCTTCCGCCCGCTCCGGCCCGGTCGCACGGGCCTTTGCCCTCAACGACATTGTTTTGAGTTGGGGGGCCAGCTCCCACATCGCCCACTTGGAAGTCAGCGTGGACGGCCAACCGGTCACCACCTACACCTGTGACGGGCTGGTCATCTCCACGCCCACGGGGAGCACCGGGCATTCGCTGTCCGCGGGGGGGCCGGTTCTCCATCCCGAGAGCGAAGCCTTGGTCATCAGCCCCATCTGTCCGCACGCCATGGCGATACGCCCGGTGGTTCTCCATGGGAACGCGGAGATTTCCGTGCGCTTGTGTGATCACTCCAAGACCCTGGTCCTGGCCTGCGACGGACAATCGGCCGGGGAAATGCAACCCGGCGATCAGATTGTGGTGAAACCGTCGGAGGTGATTGTGAATTTGCTCCATTTGCCGGGGTATCAATATTGGCAAATCCTGCGGCAAAAACTGCATTGGCGGGGAAGCACCCTCACACACTCTTGACACAACGCGGTTCTTCGGACAATAGGAACACATGAACGCCACTTTTTTTTCCAATCGTTTCGTCTTGTCGGGTTTGAAAGTCTCCGCCGGAGTTTCGTTCGTTTTTCTCGCGGGGTGTTCCTCCCCCCCGCCTCCACCCGAAGTGCGAGCAATGCCCCCCCGCATTGAGACGCCCGTACAAGCGGAAGCGGGCGAGATCGATCCCGCCGCCCCCCACCAAGCTCCCCAGAACGAGGCACCCGCAACGGACGCCCCCGAAGGCGCGGAAGCGCTTCCCGAGCCCTCCGGCGGCATTCGCTATCTGCTCAATGGGGATCCCATTTCCGTGGAGGATTTGCAATCCGGGGAAATCCCTGAAAACAGCACCATCACCATCATGGCCGAGCGGCATGTTCCTTACAGCCTGGTGACCGATGCCCTCCTGAAAATCCACGAGATGGGGTATCTGGTGAATTTTGGCGTGGAAGAAGTTTCATCGGAAGATGACGATCCTGCGGTCGAGGGAACCCCCAATGCCGCGGATGAAGGAGCGTCCGGCGAATGAATCTTCCCGAGCCGCGGTTGACAAAAACGCCCGCGATGGAGAAGCCCGCGATGGAGTCGCACAAACCGGATCCGCATCGGCGTCCGGCGGATTTGGAGATCAAAGACGCGCAAATCATTTTCCGAGGGGTTTGGGAAGGTCTTCTTGAAGAATTCGGCGAACGGGAACTGCGTTTTCCCAAGGAATTGATCCTGTTGGGTGGTGCCCCCGGCGCGGGCAAAGGCACCCAAACCCGCTTTATCATGGATGTGCGGGGGCTGACCTGCGAACCGATCGTGGTCAGCAGCCTGCTCAACACCCCGCAAGCGGAAAAAATCAAGGCCCAGGGTGGCATGGTGGGCGACCGGGAAGTGATCGGCATCGTCTTCCGCGAACTCCTGCGTCCTGAATATCGGGACGGGGCGATTCTAGACGGCTTTCCCCGCACCACCGTTCAGGTGGAATGCCTCAAGCTGCTCATCAACAAGATGAACGAGTTGTGGCGCAAACACCACGAGACCGCTTTGGCCCGCCAGTTCCGCAAACCCACCATTCATGTGGTGATTCTGTTTGTGGAGGAAAAAACCAGTATTGACCGGCAACTGATCCGGGGTCGGGAAATCGAAGCCCACAACCGGGAAGTCGAGGAAACCGGCATCGGGGAAAAGAAAGAACTGCGTCCCACCGATTTGGACGTGGAGGCGGCCCGGCGCAGATACCAGGTGTTCAAAGAGCAAACCTGGGAGGCGCTGAACTCCCTGAAGGAACATTTTTTCTATCACTACATCAACGCCCAGGGGCCGATCCGCGAAGTCGAACAAAACATCCTCCGGGAAATGCAGTACCAGAGTTCGTTGGAACTCGACCCCCTCACCTACGATTTGCTCCGTCACGTGCCGCTTTCCAGCGAAATTCTGGTACACGCGCGACAAGAGCTGGTTCATCGGCTGGACGGATATGCGATGGACGATCCGGAAAAGTTCAGGCGAATTCTGGAATTCATCCAGGAAAAACTGATGCCGATTGTCAAACGGCATGCCATCACCGGATTGGCCATGATCAATACCGAAACCCCTTTGCTGGACGACCACGAGGCGGTGGCCATGCTCATCGACATCTTCTCGGAGCGCGGATATCATGCGGCCGTGGATATCCATCGCATCGAGGTGCCCGAAACCTTTGACCTCGAAAACGGGCACATCCACTGCCGGGTCAAAAAAGTGTACCGCATTCAGATACGCTTTCCCGGTTCTGAAATCCGCCGGGG
>PXAS01000250.1 GCA_003565815.1 PVC group bacterium | reverse complement strand
CGGGGGTTCGATCCCCCCCGCCTCCACCATTCGACTCGCTGCACTCTCCCTGGCCGGAGGCCATGAGTGAGTGCAGCGAGTCGAATGGTGCCCTGAGTAAGGGGCGCAAGCCCCGCATCGAAGGGCTATCACTGAGCGCAGGGCGCTTCGCGCAGGGGCCAGCTTTGTGTCAAGGGGCGAGTGTTGGGTCTGTTGGTGAAGGTTTGGCGCTCGCTTTTGCGGTTGATTGAGGGGTTCCCCCCTTGGTTGCAAGTGGATTGACGCGAAGCGTCCCTGGAGTGCGTGTAGCGAGTTCCACGAGCTACCGCCTTTTGCGGTGGTTTTGCGTGAACAGCGCTTGGGCAATTTGAGGGAAGCGTAGAGGGGACAGTAGCGCCGATCGCCGCATCGGCAGGGGCGAAGGGGGCCGTGCGCATGTGTGATGGGAAAGCCTGAACATGGGAAAAAGCCTTCGGGGGAGACCGAACGCTGCTTCCTCAGGAGGATTATTTCCCGGCTTTGGTGCCGCGGACGGAGCCGAAAAGTGATTTGGCGAATTTGTTTTTGTTGTCTCCTCTGCTGGAGGAACTTCCGCTGGTATCCGCCGTTTTCAGCTTAAGTTTTTTGTCGGCCGCCAATTGGGATTCGTTTGGGTGCAGGGCTGAACCGCGGCCAAAACTTCTCGCGGCTTGGTTGGTTTCGGCGGCACCGTTTCGAACGGGGCTGGCTCCCGGCGCCTCGCCGCGCAGTCTGGCGTTTTCTCGGGTCAAGGCATCCAACTTGTCCTGCAGGGATTTGGTTTTTCCCATGATGCTGGCGGCATCCATGATGGTGCTTTTCGCCTGGGCCAGATCCCGGTTCAGGTTGAGCTTTTTCTTCTCCAATTCTTCGATTTCCTGCATGAGGGCGGCCCCTTCGGCATTGGTTTTCGAAGATTGCAACTCTTTGAGTTGGCCCCTGACTTCCGCGAGTTCCGCCTTGAGGGCGGTGACTTCTTCGCCGGACTTGGCCGATTTCTCGGCCAGGTTGGCTTTTTCACGCAATTGCTCGGATTTTGAGGTCAATTCCTGGTTTTGCCGCAGTAGTTCTTCCCGTTCCACTTCCAGACCTTCGAGGCGGGCTTTCAGGGAGGCGGCGGTATCCTGCGATTTTTCGGCTTGGTTGACCTGGTCCATGAGTTGCTTGATTTCCTCATGGGATTTATCCAAGCGGGCGCGCAGTTGTTCGTTTTCCTTTTGAACGTGTTCGTGCTCAAGACCTTTCGACTGCATCGAGCCTTGGTTTTCTTCAAGTTTGGCTTTTAATTCCTGAACCTGTGTCTCCATGGCCGCTTTTTCTTCCTTCATGCGGTTTTCGGCCAATTCGGCGCGCTTGCGGCTGGTTTCCAGTTCGGAGGTCAGCTTTTGAAGCTTGCTTTGGTCGTCTTCCAATGAGGCACGCAGGGTTTGAATTTCGCGCTTGTGATGTTCGGACAACTCCGACGCCTTGGTTTGGTTGGCTTCTTCGGCATCGGTCAGTTGTTGTTCCAAATGCCGTATGGTTTCCTCCATGCCCTGCATTTTCGTTTGCAGGGCTTCGGCTTCACGTTCGTCGGCGGGGATGCCCATCAGTTCGTCGATTTTGCTGCGCAAAGATTTGTTTTCCTTGCGGATCTCCATCAAGGATTGCGTGGTTTTCTGCATCTGTTCCGCAGTCGAACTCAATTGCTGAATGCTTTCTTCCGCCTCCGTTTCCGCGCGTTCGGCCCGCTCGGCGTTGCTCTTGGCTTTGCTGACCGCCTCGTTCAGTTGCCCGGTCAGTTCCTGATTTTCGGAAAGGGATTTTTCCAGACGGCTCTCAAGTTCTTCCACCTTGGTTTTACGGGCTTCCAAGTCTTCCTTGAGGCCGGCGATGCTGGATTCCGCACTGGCCTTGGCCGCGGAAAGTGTTTTGATTTGCTCAAAACCCGATTGGCGTTCCTCGTCGATTCGCACGATTTTTTCGCGCAATTCGGCGGTTTCGCTTTCCAACTCCCGGAGGCTGCCGGAGAGGACGCTGTTTTTTTCGCGCAGGGCTTCTTCGCGTTGTTGAAGCTCTTCCCGAAGTTTGTTGACCGTCTCCAACCGGCTCACGGCGGCTTCGCGGGACTCGGCCAGGCTTTGGTTTTCATTTTCAAGTGTTTCCACTTTTTCCTGCAATTCGGAATTCACGCCGTTAAGCAGGTCGAGTCTGGCTTCGATCGCGCGTTGTTCCTCGAGCATTTCCTCATAGGATTCGCGCATGGAATCGCGTTCACCGGTTACGTCTTCCAAGGTGCTTTGCAAATCGTTGCGTTCGCGTCCGGCGTTTTCCAGTTTGGCTTGGAGTACTTTCAGCTCCTCGGCGGCGCCTTCCGCTTTTTGGCGCTGTTCCTCCAGTTCGGCTTGCAAGGACGCTCCCTGCTTTTCCGCACTTTCCAATGCGGAGCGGGCTTGGTCGCGTTCTTGATGGGCGGCGTTGATTTTGCTCTGCAGAGCTTCGAGTTCTTCGGAAGAGGCTTCCGCAAGCTGTTTTTGTTCGTCGAGTTCGGCCTGCAAGGCTTCGCGTGCCTTCTCCGCGTTATCCAATGCGGAACGGGCTTGGTCGCGTTCTTGATGGGCATCGTTGATTTTGCTTTGCAGGGCTTCGAGTTCTTCGGAAGAGGCATTCGCGAACTGTTTTTGTTCGTCGAGTTCGGCCTGCAAGGCTTCGCGCCCCGATTCCGCGCTTTCCAATGCGGAACGGGCTTGGTCGCGTTCTTGATGGGCATCGTTGATTTTGCTTTGCAGGGCTTCGAGTTCTTCGGAAGAAGCTTCCGCAAGCTGTTTTTGTTCGTCGAGTTCGGCCTGCAAGGCTTCGCGCGCCTTTTCCGCGTTGTCCAATGCGGAGCGGGCCTGGTCGCGTTCACTGTGCGCGGCGTTGATTTTGCTCTGCAGGGCTTCGAGTTCTTCGGATGAAGCTTCCGCAAGCTGTTTTTGTTCTTCGAGTTCGGCCTGCAAGGCTTCGCGCGCCGTTTCCGCGCTTTCCAATGCGGAACGGGCCTGGTCGCGTTCTTGATGGGCGGCGTTGATTTTGCGCTGCAGGGCTTCGAGTTCTTCGGAAGAGGCATTCGCGAATTGTTTTTGTTCGTCGAGTTCGGCCTGCAAGGCTTCGCGCGCCGTTTCCGCGCTTTCCAATGCGGAACGTGCCTGGTCGCGATCTTGATGGGCATCGTTGATTTTGCGCTGCAGGGCTTCGAGTTCTTCGGAAGAGGCATTCGCAAGCTGTTTTTGTTCTTCAAGTTCGGCCTGCAAGACTTCGCGCGCCTGTTCCGCGCTTTCCAATGTGGAGCGGGCCTGGTCGCGTTCACTGTGCGCGGCGTTGATTTTGCGCTGCAGGGCTTCGAGTTCTTCGGAAGAGGCATTCGCAAGCTGTTTTTGCTCGTCGAGTTCAGCCTGCAGGGCTTCGCGTGCCTTTTCCGCGTTTTCCAAGGCGGAGCGGGCCTGATCGCGTTCTTGCTGGGCGGCATTGATTTTGTTTTGGAGGGCTTCGATTTCTTCGGAAGAGGCTTCCGCACGCTGGTTCAGCGCGTCGAGTTCGGTCTGGAGGGATTCGCGCTCTTTTTCGGCGTTGTCCAATGCGGAACGGGCCTGGTCGCGTTCTTGATGGGCGGCGTTGAGCCCGGCCTGTATGGTTTCCAACTCCCTGGCGGTTGATTCCGCGCGATCACGCTGGGTCTGCAAATCCGTTTCCAGTTTTTCACGCGCGGCTTCGGCGGCTTCCAACTGGGTCCGGAACTCATCCCTTTCCGTGGTGCGTTGGCGGAGATCTCCCTTGAATTGGTTGAGTTCCTCCGAAAGTTTTTTGGAACTGTCTTCCAAGTCCCTGAACTTATCCATGGTCTCCCGATGGCGGGTTTCCAAGTCCTGGAAGGCGTTACGGGCTTGTTCGAGTTCGCCGGCTTTTTGTTCGGTCGCCGATTCCAGAAAGGCCAGCTTCTCTTGCGCGGCGGACAAAGCTTCGGTTTGCCGGGCTTCGTGTGCGTTCAGTTTTTCGATTTGCTCTTCCAATTCCGCCCGGGCGTCCGCGTCGCGAAGCTTGTCGGCCTTGTATTTGGTGATGAGCGAGTCCTGCTCTTTTTCGCGCTTTTTGCTGACTTCCAGATCCACCACATGTTTGTTGATTTCCGAGGTGAACTGGTCCATTTTTTCCTGCAGGACCGTACATTGATTCTGCAATTTCCGGGCCGCATCCGCTTTGTCGTCCCGTTCCGCTTCCAGTTCCCGATGGCGTTTTTTGGCTTCCTGGAGTTGTTCCTTCAGACTTTGTGCCGCGATTTCATGTTTTTGGGCCTCGTCGCCGCTGGTATTGAGGGCTTCAAGGTCCTTTTGCAACTTGTCTCGTTCCGCATTCAACCGGGCGACCTCTTTGTCCCGGTTTTCCATTTGCTCGGAGAGCTGCTCTTTTTCGGACGTGACTTCGGCGATTTGCGCGCGGAGTTCTTTCAACGCTTGGCTGTGACTGCTGCTGGATTCCGATTTTTCCTCCAATTCCTCGCTCAACGATTTGATTTGCCGCTCCAGGGAGGTCATGCGGTCCTCGCGGTCCCCGACTTCGGCTTCAAAGTGGTGTTTCGCCTTTTCCGCCACGGCGAGCTGGCTCCGGAGGTTTTCCAATTCATCGGCATTGTTTTCGCGTTGCGCTTCCTGATCGGCCAGATGTTTGCGGAGGGCTTCCATCTCCGATTTCAGGTTCCCGATTTCTTCGTCGCGACGATTGTTTTCCCCTTCCAATCTCAGGCGTTCGCTTTCCTTTTCCGCGAGTTCCTTTTCCAATGCTTCAGATGCGGGCCCCCTGGAGGCCTCGGCGTCCATTGCCGATTCCAATTGGGTTTTGAGTGCATCCAGCTCTTTTTCAAGACGATCCACCTGCGTTTTGGCTTCGCTTTTCTCTTCTTCGGTTTCCTCCAGTTTGACCTTGAGGACATCCAGGGTTCCGCTCAAATCCGCATATTTGCGTTCCAGGGACTCCGCCGCCTCCGCTTTGGCTTTCCACTTGTCCACCTCGCTCTGCAAGGTGTGCTTTTCTTCCAACACCTTTTCCATCTCGCCGGTGATTTTCGCGGTTTGCGTTTTGTCATCACTCGGGGGCAATTGCGAAACCATGGGAATTTGGATTTTCGCATCACAAGCCGGGCAACGAATTTTCTTGCCGGCCGCCTCGGCTTTTACACTGAGTTTGCGGTTGCAAGAAGGGCAACGGAATTTGATTTCGGAGGGCATGATGTCTGATTTCTGTTTGCGGGGTTGTGAAAATTCTAAATTTTGCGAATTTGCTGCTGGTGACGGGCTCCCTTGATGGTTCAAGTGAGAAACTCCTGTTTGTTACTCGATTAACATTTTGTTTGTTTCTTTCAAAGAAATTTTTTTTTAAAACTTCCGTGAGGTTTTTTGGGGGTAAAAGGTTGGATCCGGGTGTTTTTTTCGCATTGTCGTTTGCAGGAAGAGATTAAGCAACATGCGTGCCAATGATGGTGTCCGCGGGATTTGTTTGATTCTTTCGTATCCGGGATTGCTCATTCCCGGAAAACGAATAGGGAAGGAGCATGAAGATGGAGTTTTACGTACAGGCTTATTTGCCATCGATGCGGGTTGAAGCCCCCGCGGAGGGAGGATCATGCGCATATTAATGCTGACCCCGCGGCTGCCGCACGCACAATCCTACAGTGGCATGCAGATGGTGTATCAGCGGATGGCGCGGCTGATCGAACGCGGTCACCAAGTGGGGCTGGCCTGCTTTATTGACGAGCAGCAGGATCGTCCCTACATTGACCGTTTGCATTCCGGGCTGTATGAGGTGGAAATTTTGCGGGAGCCCCGTTTGAACCAATTTTTGCCCGGTGCCTTTACCCAAGGACGGTTCAGCGCCCGTTCCTCTTTTTTTCGCTACCAAAGCCGGCGCATGAGCGAAACCTTGGGGCGCATGGTTCACTACGGGCGATATGACGTGGCCATCGCGGAGTTCACGGCCATGGGGCTGTTTTTTTTGGAAAACCCCTATTTGCCCGCGGTGCGGCGGATGATTTCTTGTCACGATTCCCCGACCCTGGGCAGCCGCAAGCGCATCAACATGCTGGGCGCGGGCCTGAGTTGGGGGCGTCAATGGCTGGAGTACCGCCACATGCGGTATCTGGAATTCCGCCTCTATCGGGCCGTGGACCGCGTGCTGACCTTAACGCATGAAGAACGCATGGCGTTGCTGGAAGAGGATCCGACCGTGCGCATTACCGCGGTTTCGCCCGGATTGCGCTCCGAGACGTTTTTTCCCTTGCCGGATGAGCCCAAGGAGCACGTCATTTTGATTACCGGCCGCTTCAGCAGCGAGCAAACCCAATACGGCGCCCTTTGGTTCCTGCGCAACGTGTGGCCAGTGGTTCGCCGGCGGGATCCGGATGTGAAGTTGTACTTGGTGGGTCGGGACCCGAGTCCGGCCATGAACCATATCGGGGGGCGGGACGATCGGATCATCATTACCGGAGAGGTGGAGGATTTGCGTCCTTATCTGGCCCGGGCCAAGGTGTACGCCTGTCCGGCCTTGTCCGGCTCCGGCGTCCGGGGAAAAGTTCTGGAGGCCATGGCCATGGAACTGCCCGTGGTCAGTACCCTGGTGGGGTCCGAAGGCATCCCCATGCTACAAGGCAACAATGGCTATTTGGCGGATTCCCCCGGCGTGATGGCCGACTTGATTTACATGCTGTTGCACGACGAAGCGCAATGCCGGAGACTGGGCCAAAACGCCCGGAAAACCATCGAATCGCAGTTCACCTGGTCCAACAGCATGGATTTGCTGGAACAAGTCCTGCAGGACGTGGTGTCCAAGCGCAGCTATCACAACGTGAGCTGATTCAGCCCACGATCCGGCTGCCGGAATCCAGGAAGATCCCGCGCAGGTTCATGTGCAAGGCTTCCGGATTGGAGGCGAAGCGCATGGCGGTATCCTGGTCGACGACCCCTTCTTTCACCATTTGGTACAGGGACTGGTTGAAGGAAATCATGCCGTCTTCCTTTCCGGTTTCAATGGCGGTAAACAGTTTCTGGGTGCTTTCCTCTTGGATGAGTTTGCGCACCAGGGCGTTGTTGGACAGAATTTCGCAGGCCGGGCGCACCCGTCCGTCCACCGAGGGCACCAGCCGTTGGCAAATCATGGCCCGCAAGGTGTGGGACAAGGCCAGCCGGATTTGGGGACGCTCCTCGGCGCTGAACATGTCGAGCACTCGCATGAGTCCCTGCACGCTGTTTTCCCCGTGTACGGTGGAAAAAATCAAGTGCCCGGTTTCGGCGGCGGTCAGGGCGGTTTCCACGCTGTTGCGGTCCCGAATTTCACCCACCATGATCACATCGGGATCCTGGCGCAGTGCCGCGCGCAGTCCGGTTTGAAAGGTTTCGGTGTCCAGCCCGATTTCCCGTTGGGAAATGACGCACTGGTTGTCGGTGAACATGTATTCGATGGGATCCTCAATGGTGATGATGCGGCGGAATTCCCGGTCATTGATATAATTGATCATGGCGCCAAGGGTCGTGGATTTCCCGCTTCCGGTGGTGCCGGCCAACAACACGATTCCCCTGCGAACCATGGCGATTTTGGACAATTGCTCGGGCAGGTTCAGGCTTTCAAAGTTTTGGACCGCGTTTTTGACATAGCGTAGGGACAAGGTGGATTCGCCATTGCTGGAAAACAGGTTAACCCGGAATCGCACCCTGGGGTTCATGTTCCACGCGAAGTCGACTTCCTGTTGACGTTCAAAGGTTTCCTTCAATCCCGGCGTGAGCATGTCGTTCATGAGTTCCATCATCTGTTCCGCGGTCACCGGAGGGGCGTCGGCTTTGTAGAGGTGGCCCTCCAGGCGGTAGATGGGCGGCTGGCCCACTTTCAGGTGAATGTCGGAAGCTTCCGCTTCCACGGCTTGGATGAAAAATTCGATGAGCAGGTCCATAAGTCTCGGTGGGGGGTGGAGGGTTTGGATTTCGGGGGAGCGGTCAGCGCAATTTTCGAAGCATATGGATGCCAAGCAGGCCATATGCCAATGTGGGAAACCAGCCCGCGATCCAAGGGGGCACATGCCCGCCCTGACCGAAGGCCTTGAATACCGTCATTGTGAAAAAAAGAGAGAAAAAAAGCAACAAACAAAGCATGATGCCCGTGAACACGCCTTTCCGGGCGGTTTGCGTGCTGAAGGGGACCGCCAGCATCACCGTCACCAGACTCAGCCACGGATGGGCCCGCCGCATGTGGATTTGGGTGAGCAAATCCACCCGGGTGCGATCCGAAACCGGACGGCTGTCCAGAAACTCGCGCATTTCCCGCGAAGTCATGTATTCCAACGGCATGTTTTCGCGTACAATTTGCTCCGGGGACTCTGTTAACTCCAGCATCAGCATCACCTCTTCCTCCTCGGGGCTGCCCTGGGGATAGCCGAGTTCGGAGTGGTGCCGAACGGTCACGTCATAAAACGCCCAATGGGTGCCCATCCACACCCCGCGTTGCGCGATGATCACCCGCTGCAAGGCTCCGGTTTCCGGGCGCACGATATTGACGCGCACGTTTTCAATTTCCAAGCTGTCCAAGTTCAGCGTGTCAATGTCCCAGGAGCGCAAATTGACCGGATTGCGGAACCGGACCTTGCGAATCACGTTCGCGTCCGGACGTTTCATGTGGGTGAGATATTGTTCGGTCCACTGCTGGTTTTTGGGGGCCACGGAGGTGGTGATGACCGTGGTGACTCCGGAGATGAGCGCCCCCAGGACCAGGAAAGGCACCAATACCCGGTAAATGGAGATCCCGCTGGCCCGCATGGCGATGATTTCGTTGTTCCGGGAAAGTTGATACAAGGCGAACAGGAGGCCCAGCAACAAAGTCACCGGCGCGATATACACCCAGACGAGGGACAGGAAGCGGATGTAATACCCGAGGATTTCCAGGAAGGGGGCCCCGCCGTCGAGAAAATCCCCGATTTGCTCGATCAGGTCGATGATGACAAACAGAAATCCGAAGCCCAGGGTGACGCACAGCCAGGGCAGCAGAAAGGTCCGCAAGGTATATCGGTCGAGAATGCGCATGGTCTATTCGTCGCGCTGGAACAAAGGTTCCAGGACTTCGATTTTTGCGGGGCGTCCGCGTTCGTTCAGTCCCACCCCGGTGATGCGAGCGCTGACCATGCGGGTGTTGTCGGGCAGGCGGCGAATTTCCTGGGCGAAAGCCCAGCGAACGCGTCCGACCCGTTCCAGCCGCACCGTGACTTGGAATTCATCGCCCGGTTTCAGGGATTGGTGATAGTCCAGTTCGGCGCGGATGACCACCAAATGGATGCCTTGGGCGCTCAGCGCCGCGAAATCCACCCCTTTCTGCTTGAGAAATTCGTGGCGGGCGTGTTCGAAGTAGTTTTGGTACACCGAATTATTGACGATGCCCTGAAGGTCACATTCATAGTCGCGTACTTTCAAGGAAATGGAAAAATCACTCATAGGGCTTCAATCGGTCCGGTTTTCAGTTTGACAAGGAGAAAGGAGGCGGAGAATTCTACGGGCCGCGAGGGCGGCGCCCACCCCGTTGTCGACGTTCATGACCATCAGGCCGTTGGCGCAACTAGCCAGCATCGCGTGCAGGGCGGCGGTTCCGTTTTGGGCCACACCATACCCCACGCTGGTGGGAACTGCAATCACGGGTTGCGGACATTGTCCGGCCACCACCGAGGCCAGGGCGCCTTCAAACCCCGCCACGCAAATGATCACGTCGCAAGCCGCCAAGTCGTCCAGGCGCTCCAGCAAACGGTAAATGGCGGCCACGCCCACGTCTTGGATGTCCATGGCTTGCACGCCCAGAAAGCGAAGAGTGTTGAGGGCTTCGCGCACCACGGGGGCGTCCGAAGTGCCGGCGGAGACCACGGCGACGTTTCCGGGGACGGAAGGGGAGGGGACGGGTTGATGCATCCAAGTGCGGGCCACCGCATCGTAAACGCCCCGCGGGGGAAGGGCCGCCGCTTTTTCCGGCGCGCATCTGGAAATCATCACCCCCTGGTTGCGGACCTCGAACCCGGCCACCAAACGCTGCAACTGGTCCACCGATTTGGATTCCCCATATACGATTTCCGGAAACCCCAGGCGTTCGGCCCGGTCATAATCCAAGCGGAGGTCCGCGTCTTTTCCCATGTTCAATCCCGGTTGCGGCGCCGGCCGTGGTTCTCGTCGTCATAAAAGCGGAAGATGACTTCATGAGGCTCCACCATGCCAATTTCATGCGCGACCTTGCGGACGTACGAACGCTCGGTTTGAAAACGTTGTTGGCGCACGCGTAGATCCTGCAGGCGGTTTTCCTCCCGTTCCCGATCCCGGCGCAATTCCTCCAAGCGTTGTTCGTTGGCGCTGTGTTTCTGGTATTGCGGGATGAACATCATGGCAAAGCCCACCAACGCGAGCATCATTACCAATGCCGTCATCCATGCCGTGATGTGTTTCAAAACCGTCATAAGTCTAAAGAGTATCGCACATGATTGTCAAAGGCGAGGAAAATATTTTCCGCATTGCCAATTTACAGAATCGAGGTAGGATGTCAACCTCCCGAATCCGTTCGATCCCATCATCTTTACCCCCTCGCATCCTTATGAGCCAAGATTCCGTGAACATGGATGACCCCCATCCCCCGCCGCCGCCCCAGCCCCGCGCCCCGAAACCCAGAAAAGGGTGGCGGATTTTTTTCCGCCTGACCCTGGGCGTGAGCCTGCTCTTGAATTTTTCCATGTGCGCCATGCTGTTCGGCACCGGCCTGCAACCGGAGGACGAAATGCCCAACGTGATCGAGCGCCTGGCCTGGGGGGACCGCGCCGCGCCCGTGAAAGCGGCGGTCCTGCGCTATGACGGCATGATCTTGCGCCGTCCGCAAGGTCTGCTGGGCGGGGGCGGCGATCCGGTCACCCGGATTCTCCGGGAAATCCAGGCCGTCACCGTGGACCCGGAGGTGAAAGCCATCCTCTTTCAAGTCAGTTCGCCCGGAGGCGGGGTGACCTCCAGCGATGAAATTTACCGGGCCCTGATGCGTTTCAAGGCCGCCGATCCCGAAAGGCGGATTGTCGTGCAAATCCGCGATCTGGCCGCCTCCGGCGGATATTACATTTCCCTGCCCGGGGATGTGGTCTTGGCCAATCCCACCGCCGTGGTGGGTTCGGTGGGCGTCCTGCTCAGCGCGGTCAATTTCCACGAATTCGGCGAGAAAATCGGCATGAAGGACGTGACCCTCACCTCCGGCGACAACAAAGCCCTGCTTTCGTCCCTGAAGCCCGTGGACCCCGAACACGAGGACATCCTCCAGGGCGTGGTGGACGATCTGTACGCGCAGTTCCGCGATTTGGTCCTGGAAAGCCGCCCCTTCGACGCCGGCTACGCCGAGACGCACCAACTTCTGGATGGACGGGTGTTCTCCGCCCGCGACGCCCTGGCCCACGATTTGGTGGATGAACTCGGCTACGATGACGATGCCCGCGCCGCCGTGCGTCGCCTCTTCGCCAATCAGGACGTGGCCTTCTACAATGTCTCCGCCCCCGCGGGCCTGGCCGGTTTGCTGGGCGCCTCCGCATCCACTTCGTCGTCCCTGCCGACCCTGAACCTGCCCTTCACGGGTACCGCCGAATTCCTGTATCTTTGGCGTCCCTGAGTCCCATGAGTCGCACCCATCTGATTGTTCAGGGCGCCCGCGAGCATAACCTCAAGGACGTCAACGTCACCATTCCCCGCGATGCCCTCACGGTCATTACCGGCCTGAGCGGATCGGGGAAGTCCTCCCTGGCCTTCGACACCATATTTGCCGAAGGCCAGCGCAAATACGTGGAAAGCCTCTCCGCGTATGCCCGCCAGTTTTTGGATCAGATGCAAAAACCGGACGTCGACCACATCGAAGGGCTTTCGCCCGCGATCTCCATCGAACAGCGCACCGCCGGGTCCAATCCCCGTTCCATCGTGGCCACCACCACCGAGATTTACGATTATTTGCGTCTCCTCTTCGCCAGCATCGGCATTCCGCATTGCCCGCAATGCGGAAAAACGCTCACCCGCCAAAGCGCCGAGGACATCATCAACCAACTCATGGCCCTGCCCGAAAAGAGCAAGGTCATGGTGCTCACCCCCTATATCGACCGCCGCAAGGGAGAGCATCTGGAGGTGTTCAACGATATCCGCAACCAGGGCTTTGTCCGCGTCCGGGTGGACGGCAACATCGTCGAACTCGACGAGGTCCCCAAGCTCAACAAAAAGACCAAGCACAGTATCGATGCCGTGGTGGACCGGCTGGTGATCGAAGACAAGGTCCGCTCCCGGCTGGCCGACAGCGTGGAATTGGCCCTGCGCTTGGGGAAGGGGCGCATGACCGCCATGGTGGAGGACGGGAACGGCGCATGGAACGACCGCCTCTACAGCGAAGAATTGGCCTGCATCCCCTGTGGATTGAGCTTTGAAAAGCTCGAAAGCCGTCATTTTTCTTTCAACAGCCCCCAGGGCGCCTGTCCCACCTGCGCCGGGCTCGGCAGCATGGAAGTTTACGACGAAGACCTGCTCGTCCCCAATCCCGCCCTGTCACTCGACGAAGGGGCCGTGGACGCCTGGAAGCGGGGCGGACGCCGGGTGATCCTCTGGTACAAAAAACTCCTGCGCGGGGTCACCGAGGCATACGGCGTTTCCATGGACACCCCGTACCAAAAACTGCCCCCCGCCTTTCGCCGCGTGCTCATGTACGGCTCCGGCGATGAGATCGTGGAAATGACCCTGACCCGGGGCGGACGCCGCCTGAAAATGGACAAACCCTTCGAAGGCGTGATTCCCAACCTGGAACGCCGCCTCAAGGAAACCGAAAGCGATTACACCCGCCAACGCCTGCGCACCTACATGAGCCGTCTGCCCTGCCGGACCTGCGAAGGGTCCCGCCTCAAACCCGAAGTGCTCGCCTGCACCGTACACGGAAAAAACATCTCCCAAATCTGCCGCATGTCCGTCAAAGACGCCCTCGCGTTTTTCCGGGCCCTCGAACTGACGGAATCCGAACGGCATATCGTCAGCGAGGTCATGAAAGAAATCCTCCACCGCCTCCACTTCCTCAACAACGTGGGCCTCGACTACCTCAGCCTCAACCGCGAAAGCGGCACCTTGTCCGGCGGCGAAGCCCAGCGAATCCGCCTCGCCACCCAAGTCGGTTCCGGCCTCATGGGCGTATTGTACGTGCTCGACGAACCCAGCATCGGCCTGCACCAGCGCGACAACCTCAAGCTCATTGACACCATGAAAGGCCTGCGCGACAGCGGCAATACCGTGTTGGTGGTGGAGCACGACGAACAGACCATTCGCGAGGCCGACCATGTCATCGACATGGGCCCCCTGGCGGGCCGACACGGTGGAGAAGTGGTTTTTTCCGGCACCCCGGCCGATTTGTTGAAAAGCAACACCCTCACCGCCGAATACCTCAACGGAATCAAAGGCATTCCCCCGCCCGCCGAACGCAAAACGGCCGGCAAAAAAGCGCTCACCATCAAGGGCGCCGCCGCCAATAACCTCAAGGGCATTGACATCACCATTCCCCTGGGCGTCTTCACCTGCGTCACCGGCGTGAGCGGCAGTGGCAAATCCTCGCTGGTGGACAATATCCTCAAGCGGGTTTTGTTTCAGAAATTCCACGGATCCAAGGATCTGCCCGGCAAACACACCCGCATCAACGGACTGCAGTACATCGACAAGGTCATCGTCATCGACCAAAGCCCCATCGGGCGCACCCCCCGCTCCAATCCCGCCACCTACACCGGCGCCTTCAACCTGATCCGCGACCTTTTCGCCAAACTCCCCGCCAGCCAAGTGCGCGGTTACCTGCCCGGACGCTTCAGCTTCAACGTCAAAGGCGGACGCTGTGAAAGTTGCAAGGGCGACGGACTGCGCCGCATCGAAATGCACTTCTTGCCCGACGTCTACGTCACCTGCGAGGTCTGCGGCGGCAAACGCTACAACCGCGAGACCCTCGAAGTCCGCTACCGCGGCAAAAACATTTCCGAAGTCCTGGAAATGACCGTCGAGGACGCCCTGGCGTTTTTCGAAAAGGTTCCCGGACTGCAACGCAAATTGCAAACCCTCGTCGATGTCGGCCTCGGCTATCTGCATGTCGGACAGCCCGCCACCACCTTGTCCGGGGGAGAGGCCCAGCGCGTGAAACTCGCCACCGAACTCAGCAAACGCGACACCGGCAACACCCTCTATATCCTCGACGAACCCACCACCGGACTGCATTTCGCGGATGTGGACAAGTTGCTCGAAGTGCTCTTGCGGCTCCGGGACGCCGGAAACTCCCTGCTGGTGATCGAACACAACCTCGATGTGATCAAAACCGCCGATTGGATCGTGGACCTCGGACCCGAAGGCGGCGATGGGGGAGGGGAGCTTGTCGCCAGCGGCACCCCCGAAGCCGTGGCCAAAATCAAAACGTCCCACACTGGACGCTACCTCAAAGAAATGTTACGGAATTCCTCCAAATAAAATGACCGAAGCCACCCCCAATCCTTACCGTTCCGATTTTCCCGTGCTTTCCCGCAAAGTCCACGGCGATCGCTCCCTGGTGTATCTGGACAATGCCGCCACCTCGCAAAAGCCCGCGCGGGTCATCGACGCCGTGTCGCGCTATTACCGCGAGACCAATGCCAACGTGCATCGGGGCATGCACGCCCTCGCCGAAGAAGCCACCGCCGCCTACGAAGACGCCCGCCGCCATCTGGCCCGGTTTCTGGGCGCCCCCGATCCCGCCGGGGTCATCTTCACCCGCGGCACCACCGAAAGCATCAACCTCGTCGCCCGCGCCTGGGCCGAAGAACGACTTTCCCCCGGCGATGAGATCCTCATTTCCGTGATGGAACACCACAGCAACATCGTGCCCTGGCAACTCGCGGCCCGAAAATGTGGCGCCGTCCTCAAAGCCATCCCCCTGACCCCCGCCGGAGAACTGGACCTCGACACCCTCGGCGGCCTGCTCGGCGAACGCACCAAACTCCTCGCCATCACCCACGTCAGCAACGCCCTCGGCACCGTCAATCCCGTGTCCGACCTCGTGCGCCTCGCCAAAGCCAACGGTGCCCGGGTCCTTGTCGACGGCGCCCAAAGCGCCCCGCACATGCCTGTGAACGTCTCCGAACTCGGCTGTGATTTTTTCGTGTGCTCCGCCCACAAAATGTGCGGACCCACCGGCATGGGTGCCTTGGTGGCCGACCCCGAACTTCTGGAGCGCATGCCCCCGTTTCTCGGCGGCGGAGAAATGATCGACCAAGTCTCCATCGAATCCAGCACCTGGGCCGACCTTCCCTACAAATTCGAAGCCGGCACCCCCCACATCGCCGGGGCCATCGGCTGGGACGCCGCTTTGGATTACCTCGACGAAATCGGCATGGAAACCGTAGAAGCCCTCACACACGAAGTCGTCAGCGACGCCGTGGCCCGCTTGTCCGAAGAACCGGGCGTCACCCTCACCGCCATGCCCGCCCACCGCGGTGGCGCCGTTTCCTTTTGGTTGGACGACATTCATCCCCACGACGTGGCCCAGCTCGTGGACCAAAGCGGCGTGGCCATTCGGGCCGGACACGTCTGTTGCCAACCCCTCATGAAGCATCTCGGACACGCCGCCATCAACCGGGCCAGCTACCACTTCTACAACACCCCCGACGACACCACCCGGCTGATCGAAGCTCTCCGCACCACCCGCAAGATCTTCGGGTATTGAGGATGGGCAAAAGGCCCGGAGGGCCGATCCCGGGCCTGCCCGAAATCCCCCTCCTCTCCAACCCGCTCTCTGTGCGTCCTGCTGTATAAAAATAAAAAAGCGCAGAGCGCCGCGCTCATGAAATATCCGGCACGTACATGGGCGTCAGTCGCTTGCCTTTGATGCGTCCGGTGGCGGCCCATTTGGCCACTTTCCGCTGTACGCCGATGCGGAAGGCGATCACGGAATAGGTGTCGGAAATGTGAATGTTTCCCACGTCTTCGGGATTCAACCCGGCTTCGTTGACCATGACCCCGACGAGGATGCCGGGGCGTATTTTGTCTTTTTTGCCGCCGTTGAGAAGGAAGCTGACCATGGGGGGCGGCGGGGGCGGTCCGGGTTGGGGGGAGAGTTCGTCCCAGGAAATGGACGACGGGGTCCGGCGGTCGATCAGGGAAAAGGCCTTGCCGCTGCGCCCGGCCCGGCCCGTGCGCCCGGTTCGGTGCAAATGGATGTCGGGGTCGTTGGCGGGATCGAAATGAATGACCAGCGGCAGGTCATCGATGTCCAACCCTCTGGCTGCCACGTCCGTGGCCACCAGCACGCGGACGCTGCGGTTGGCCAGCCGGATCAAGGCGTCACTGCGATCCCGCTGTTCCATTTCCCCGTGGAGCGTGGCCACGGAAAATCCTTCCGAGGACAGGGTGCCGGCAACTTCGCGGCAGCCATCGCGGGTCGCACAGAATACCAGGGTGCTTTCGGCCATTTCCTGCCGCAATATCCGCGAGAGGGCCCGGGGTTTGTCCCGTGGGGCCGCGAAAACCTCCCGTTCCTCGACCACGCCCGGCGCGAGGGCGGTGTCCACGATCACACTTTCGGGATCTCTTTGGATTTTCCGGCTCAGGGCGCGGATTTCCTCGGGAAACGTGGCCGAAAACAGCAAGGTTTGCCGGCTGCGGGGAATGGGGTTGACGATGGCCAGCACGTCCTCCGCGAAGCCCATGTCCAAAAGGCGGTCCGCTTCGTCGAGCACCAGGGTGGAAATGGCCGAAAGCCGCAGCAGATCCTTGCGGATGTGTTTGGCGATGCGTCCGGGGGTGCCCACGACGATGTGCGCCCCCGCCCGCATGGAAATTTCCTGGGGACGTCCGGGCATTCCGCCGCAGAGGGTGACCAGTTTGATGTTGGGGATGTTTCGGGCCAGCCTGCGGATTTCCGCGGCCACTTGTTCCGCCAGCTCGCGCACCGGGCAGATGACCAGCGCCTGGGTTTCCAAACGTCCGGGATCGATGTCGTTGAGCAAGCCCAGCCCGAAGGCGGCGGTTTTCCCGCTGCCGGTTTTGGCCTGTCCCAACACATCGCGCTTTGCCAGGATCAGCGGCAATGCCGCCGCCTGGATGGGGGTCGCTTCGGTATAGCCCAAACCGGGCAGGTTTTCCAGAAGCGCGGGGGAAAGGGGCAGCGTATCAAACGTCGTGGGGGAGGTCATGACCCGACCCTATCGGAAACAAGCCTCCTGTAAAACGATTATCTTCGCATGGGAGCGGGAAATTTCGAGTGGAAGCCTGACGCCACATACGCGTCAGGGTGATTCCGCTTCGTCTTCAACCACCACGATCCCCCGCTGCTCTTCCGCGAGGACCAGCAGGGCGGCGGCGGTGGTCAGAACGGGCTGGACCCGGGTATAACGGGAGAAATATCGGTCCCGGTCCCGGGAGCGGTCCCCGTCGGGAAAATTGGTGAAAGGCCGTGCGTAATCAAATTGCGTCCAGGCCCTGGGAACGCGCTCCAGCTTCTCGATGCGCTGCCGCCAGACGGTGGGGGCGAGGAAGTCCTGTTCCGGCAGCGGACGGATGCTGCCGTCATCCCGCTGGAGGGTGATCAGGTGTTCGGCGGCTTCGGCCCGGAGGTTGCGCGGCGCGGCGGCGATTTCTGGTCCGGGATCGAGAAAGGCCAGATAGAGGTTGAGAATGCCGAGACCGGAACCGCCCACGAGTTCGTGATCGCCGGCAACGACCGCATCGATTCTGTCGTCCAGCGCTTGTTTGGCCCGGACCATGGCGGGCGCCTGCCGCCGGAGCGCCCCCATGCCCATGATCCGTCCGAATTGCACCAGCGCCGAAAAACCCTGGGCGGTGCTGGTCAAGGTTCCGGGAGACGGCAGCCGCGGAAAAACCGCGTCTCCGATGGGTACGCCGGGGAGACCTTCCATTTCATCAAAGGCGGTGACGGGCTGGTGGTGGTTGATTTCCGGGAAGGCTCCGCTTTCGTGGGCGGCACGTCCCAGGGTTTGCGCCGTTTGAAAGAGCATTTCCCGGGGGGAGGGGGGCGGCACGGGCGCCGCAGCGCCACGGCGGACGGTCGAGATCGGCGCGGGAGGTGAGGGCAACTGCCGGGGAATCAAATTCCGTTCACGGGCGATGCGCAGGGCATGCAGGGCCAGCCAAGTGCTTTCCATGTCGGCGCTTTGTTGGTTGAGCACATATTCCTGGGCCTGCTGAATCCGGAGAAGGATTTCATCGCCGAACTCATCCTCCAGATCGATCCAGGTGCGGTGGGGTTGGATTTGCCGGTAGGTCCAGGTGTAGGCGTCAATGGCGTCTTGCGCTTCCCGCATGGCGGAGGCGGCCTCGGCCATCCTTTGGGCCTCGGCACGGCGGGTGGGGGACTCCCCGAAGCGCGCCTCCAATTCGCCGTAGGCCAAACTGGCGTCGTAATAGCGCCGCCACAACGCGGCGAGATGTTCGGGGCTGACGGCCATGGGCCCCCACAGGCCGGCGGCCGGGCCATCACGGACCTGGCTCAGCATGAGTTTGCCCACCATGTCGGCGGTCATTTCATGCAGGGAGGGGTCCTCGGCTTCGGCAAAAAGAATGATCAACCAGGCCAAATCCCAGGTTTGGTCGGGCAGTCCGTGCCGCTCGAAAGTTTCGCGGAAAAATTCGAGCATGGGCGCCACGGCGTCCGGCGCACCCGGATGTTCGCTGCGCAGGAGGGCGGTCGCCGCGAGGGCATTGCTGCCCAACAGCCCCGACATCCATTCGTCGGGTCCGCCCTCGCCCCAAACGACCCGGTTCTCGGTGCGGCGTATGGGCCCTTCGGGATCCCGGCGCAGACGGGTGACGGTTTCGGTGCCGATTTGTTCGCCGCGCACCCGAATGGTGCGGGTTTGCAGTCCGCCGACATCGCTGCTGGAATCCGCTCTTCGCCTGGTCATGATCTCCCGTTCGATCATTTCATAAATCGGGACTTCGACTTCCACCTCCCGATAGCGGACCTCCACTTGTTCGGTGCCGACGCGCCTTCGGGTCCGACGCGGGGGAAGCACCCAGATTTCTTCCGGATCCGCCACCTGTTCGAGCAAATATGACGCCGCTCGCGCCACGGCGGCGGATAAATGGCCGGCCTCCGCAAACAACATGTTCGGAATCAAACACAGCGGCAAACAAAATTTCCGAAGGCGTTTCATATGAAGAATGAACCCCATGATCCCGGAATGTGCAAGTGAGAATCAGCTAAACTCGTCGTAAGAGATCATTTCCTTTTCCACGCCCATGTTGAAGAGCATGTTGTTCACGGCCGCGATCATGGGGGGCGGACCGCACATGTAGTACTCGATTTCCGTCGGGTCATCGTGTTTTTCGAGGTAGAGTTCCTGACAGACTTGGTGAATGAATCCGGTGGGACCGGTCCAATTGTCCTCGGGTTGGGGTTCGCTGAGGGCGATGGTGTAATCGAAATTGGGGAAATCGGCCTTGATGGCGTCGAAATCCTCCAGATAGAACAATTCCTTCACGGAGCGTCCGCCGTACCAGAAAGTGACTTTCCGATCGGTTTTCTGGGTGTGGAAAAGGTGGAAGATGTGGGAGCGGAGCGGCGCCATGCCGGCGCCGCCGCCGATGTAGCACATTTCCCGCGTGGATTCCCGAATGAAGAATTCGCCGTAAGGGCCGGACACGGTCACTTTGTCGCCGGGTTTCAGATTGAACACGTAGGTGGAGCAAATGCCGGGAGGCACGTCCATGCCCCGCGGGGGGGTGGCGATGCGGATGTTGAGCATCACCATGTTGCCTTCGGCGGGGTGATTGGCCATGGAATAGGCGCGGAACACTTCCTCGTCGTTTTTGAGGTGCAGATCCCACAGTTTGAATTGATCCCAGTCGGCGCGATATTCCTCGTCGATATCAAAATCCTTGAAGCTGATGTCGAATTTCGGCACGTCGAGCTGAATGTAACCGCCGGCCTGGAAGTTGAGATCCACGCCTTCGGGCAGGTCGATGATCAATTCTTTGATGAAAGTGGCCACGTTGTGGTTGGAGCGCACGATGCCGTCGAATTTTTTGATCTCCATGACCTCGTCGGGGACGTGGATCTTCATGTCGTTCTTGACTTTGAGCTGGCAGCTCAGGCGGGTGCCTTCCTTTTGTTCCGGTTTGGAAATCTGGCTTTTTTCGGTGGGAATGAGGTCGCCGCCGCCTTCTTTCACCTGACATTTGCACATGGCGCAGGTTCCGCCGCCGCCGCAGGCGGAGGGCAGGAAAATGTCGTTGGAGGCCAGGGCGCTCAACAGACTGGATCCAGGCTCCACTTCGAGGGTCTTTTTCCCGTCGTTGATGTCAATGATGACCGTGCCGCCGGGAGAGAGGGCCTTGGAAGCGCCCATGAGCCCGTAAACAAGCAGGCAGATGACGCCGGTGAAAACCAAAACGCTGAGAAGAATAAGTTGCATGGGAAATACCTTTTTGAATCAATGCGATGGTAGAAGGGGCTTTTTAAGGAACCTGCAGGGTGACGCTTGCGAATGCCTGAAATCCCAGGGCCATCAACCCGGTGAGAATAAAGGTGATGCCGAGCCCCCGGAGACCTTGGGGGATGTTGGAGTAGCGCAACTTGGTGCGAATGCCCGCCAAGGCGATGATGGCCAGGAAAAAGCCCATGCCGGAGCCGAAGCCAAAGGCCATGGATTGGCCGAAATCATAATTCCGTTCCACCATGAACAGTGAACCGCCGAGAATGGAGCAGTTCACGGTAATCAGGGGGAGGAATATGCCCAGGCTGTTGTAGAGGGGCGGGAAAAAGCGGTCCAAAAGCATTTCCAGCAATTGCACGGTACTGGCGATTACGGCAATGAAGCAGAGGAAGTTCAGGAAGCTGAGATCCACGTTGCTGGCAAGGGCGCTGTCCTTGAGCAGCAGATTGAAAATGAGGTTGTTCAGCGGGGTGGTGATGCCCAGCACGAAAACCACGGCCAGCCCGAGGCCGAACGCGGTGTCGACTTTCTTGGAGAGGGCCAAAAAGGAGCACATCCCCAGAAAGTAGGCGAGAATCATGTTGTTGACGAAAATCGCCCGGACGAAAATATCGATGTATTCAGTCATAGTATTGTCACTCCAAGCCTTAGGCTTCTTCGTATTTGCCGGTGAGGGTGCGTTGCAGCCAGATGATGAGACCGATGATGATGAAGGCCCCGGGGGCGATGACCATGAGGCCGTTGCCGGCGTAACTTTCCGGCAAGACCCGGGCGCCGAAGAGGGTGCCCGCGCCGATCAATTCGCGGAAAGTGCCCACGATAATGAGAATGGCGCTGTATCCCAGTCCGTTGCCCAAGCCGTCCATGAAGGCCTGACGGGGCGGGTTCTGCATGGCGAATGCCTCGGCGCGTCCCATGACGATGCAGTTGGTGATGATCAAACCCACAAACACGCTGAGCTGTTTGCTGGCTTCGAAGGCATAGGCCTTGAGCACCTGGTCCACGGTGATCACCAGCGAGGCGATCACCACCATCTCCACGATCATGCGGATCTTGGGGGGGATGTGGTGACGCATCATGGAAATGATGGTGTTGGAGGCGCAGAGCACCACGATCACGGCAATCGACATGATGAAGGCGGTGTTGAGCTGGGCGGTGACCGCGAGGGCGGAACAGATGCCCAGCATCTGCACGGTGATCGGATTGTTGTCCGACAACGGGTCAAAAACAATGGCTTTTGTTTTTTTGTCCATCAGGATTCTCCCTCTTGGGTGGTTTCGCCATCGCGCATGGCGGAAAAGACGGTTTCATTGTATTGACGGAAGGTGGTGTTCACGAAGCGCTGGATGCCGTTTCCAGTGATGGTGGCGCCGCTCATGCCGTCGACCTGGTTGCTGCCGTCATCGGGGGCGCTGCCTTTGGCCACCACCAGGGTGACGGGTTCTCCGTCCGCCCACAGCTTCTTCCCTTTGAAGTTCTTTTGGAACCAGGGTTTGGAGGCTTCCCCGCCAAGACCCGGGGTTTCGCCGTGATCAAAGAAGGTGACGCCGCGAATGGTGGCCAGATCCGGTTCCAGCCCCACATAGCTGTGTACGGTGGACCAGAGGCCCTTGCCTTCGGCCGGAAATGCGAAGGAAACGGTTTCGCCGTCGCGGCTGAGCCGATACAACTTTCCTTCGCGTCCCCGGGGCAGTTCCACGGTTTCTTCGGTGATGTGCTCTTCGAAGTACCGTTGAATCCAATCGCGGTTGCTCCGCAAAATGCGGCCTTCGGTGAAGAGGCGGATTTGGTCTTCTTCGCTCAAGTCGTTTCCGTCCGGATCAAAATCCGGGAAGAGGGCCTTGAGCACGTTGACCTGTTGGTCCATGCGTTCATTTTCCAACTGGATGGGGCGCAGCGTTTGGCGCACGCCCGCCAGGGAAAGGCTGCAGACGAGGCAAACGATGCCCGCGAATTTGATGGTGTGGAGTTCATCCTTTTGCATAGCTGAATTTCCGGAGATAGGCGTTTCGTTTGGCAATGTGGGCTTTGACGACGTAATGGTCGATGATGGGCGCCATCACGTTCATAAAGAGAATCGCGAGCATGACCCCCTCGGGGAACCCGGGGTTGGTCACCCGCACCAGCACCGTCACCACGCCGATGAGGGCGCCGTAAATCCATTTGCCGGCGCTGGTCTGGGCGGCGGACACGGGGTCGGTGGCCATGAAGACAATCCCGAAAAGGAAACTGCCCATGACGAGGTGATAGACGAACGGAATTTGACTCCAAGTGGTATATTGGATGATATTTCCGGTTTCGGGATCAATGCCCCCCTGGGTGGGGAGGAAGTTCATGAAGATCGCGGTGACCACCAGTCCGGCCACGCCCCCGACCATGATTTTCCACGAACCCACCCCGCTGACAATGAGGATGGCCGCCCCGAGGAGAATGGCGATCACCGAGGTTTCCCCGATACTGCCGGGGATGAGGCCACCGAAGATGGCCCCGAAGGAATATCCGGTGTCGGAAAGACGTTCCATGACGTTGACGCCGTCGCCGCCGTAGGAGGCGCCCAGCCCCAAGGGGGTGGCGCCGGTTTTGCCGTCGATGGATTTGGCCCAGACGTCCCCGGTCATGTCTTTCGCATGGGCGAAGAATAGATAGGCCCGTGCGGTGAGGGCGGGGTTGAGAATGTTGAATCCGGTGCCGCCGAAGACTTCCTTGCCGATCACCCCCCCGAAGGAAATGCCCACCGCCACTTGCCAGAGGGCGATCGTGGGGGGGAGCGTGAGCGGAAAGAGTAGACCCGTGACCAAAAAGCCTTCGTTGATTTCGTGCTTGCGGACCACCGCAAAGGTCACTTCCCAGAGCCCCCCCACGATGTAGGAGGTCATGACGATCGGCATGACAATCCACATGCCGCGGAACATGGCCGCAATGGGTCCGGCTTCAATGCCACTGTAATGGTAATATTGGTGGCCGGCGTTGAACATGCCCCAGAGCAGACAGGGCAACAGGGCGATCACGACCGTGAACATCACCCGTTTCAGGTCCACCGCGTCGCGAACGTGGGTGAAGCCCTTGGTGACATCGGGCGGAGTCAGCGCAAAGGTGTCCTGCGCTTCAAACAAAGGATAAAATTTTTCGAACTTGCCGCCTTTTTCGAAGAGGGGCTCGATTTCCTTGTGTTTCTTTTCAATGGTTTCTTTGAGATCTTTGTTCATTAAAAACCTTCCTCTTGAATGAGGCTCAAGGTGTCGGCAACGATGCTGCCGAAATCCGTTTTGGAGGGGCACACGAAGGTGCAGAGGGCAAAATCCTCGGGATCGGTTTCCAGAATGCCCAGGGCGATGGCTTCATCGGTGTCGTTGGCGATGCAGGCGCGGCTGAGGGGATCTACCATGATGTCCAGGGGCACGTATTTGTCGTAAATGCCGGTGAGGACCATGGCCCGGTCGCTGCCGCGCTTGTTGGTGCCGAAGGAAAAGCGTTTTCCTTTGACCCAGGCGCTGGGAACCACCCGGTGGGCGCTGAAAATTTCCGTGGTGGGGGCGTACCAGCCGAGCAGGTGCCGTTCGCGGTCTTCCGGCAAAACCACGTAGCCCTGGTCGTAAAAACAGACCCCGGCCTTCGGGTCGGCGGCTTCTCCATACAACGCGTCGCCGCGAATGACACGGGTCTCCCCTTCGATCAGCGCCCCGTCCAAGGCTTCCGCCAGCGGAGTCCCCGTGGTCACGGTCAGATACCCGCGTTGGTCTTCCTTGACGCCGTTGCCGGCGATCATCAGGGTTTGGCTGTTGGGAATGCGGCCCGTGAGCAACAACTCACCGATGCGCAATACATCCGACACCCGGAGCGTCCATACGAAGTCGCCGGGCAGGATGGGATCCAGAAAATGAATGTGGGTGCTGGTGTTGCCGGAAGGGTGGGGGCCGGCGAAATAATTGATCTGCACGTTGGAGGCTTGGGTCAATGCATCCGATTCCGAGGATTTTTCGGAAGCCAGGCAAAGGTGGACGGGGCCGTCCGTCAAACGTGTGAGCGCATTGAGTCCGGCCTGGAGTTCCGCTTCCTTGCCGCGAACAAGCAGGTGCGCGTCCGGGCGGAAGGGGGCCGTGTTCATGCCATTGACGAAAATCGATTTTGGGGTGTGATCCGCGTTGGCGATGACGTTGAAGGGCCGCTCGCGGACCAAGGCCATGAAGCCGGTGTCCTTCAAGTGCGCCAGCAACGCCTCCCGGGAGGTGTTCAACAACTTGTCCGCCGTATACGCGGAAAACGTTTCCCGGTCATCGGATCCATTGGGTTCGATGACAATTTCCTGCAAAGACCTGCGGGCGCCGAGAATGATCTCTTTCACGGTGCCGCCCACGGGGCTGCGCAAAAGGAAATCCTCTTGGTCCTTGCGGCGCGCAAGCACACCGCCCTGCTTGACGGCATCGCCTTCCGCGACCAGCATTTTAAATTTAACTTTTTTATATTCAGCAGGATACACGGAAACGGTTCCCTTGGTTTTCACGCTGCGAAACGAATCGCCCGGCGCGCCTTCCATAGGGATGTTCAATCCTTGTTTGATTTGAAATTCGGCGGTCATTTGCCCGTCCTGTGGGAAAGTGTTAACTCTTTAACGAATGAAATCGGCGGCACAATACCCCCCGGAAATCGAATGTCAAACGGGATTTCACCTTACTTTTCTTCGTGGCGCGTTTTTTCATTTTTCAACCCATTCCGGTCACTGTCGATAGGGTGCTTCTATGCCGTGAACGGATCCGTATGCTTCCCTCCCCCCCAAACAATCCGCGGGACGGCGAAGCATCCGCAGGATAAAAAAACTTCGCATCTCTGCTCAACATGCGCGGGCTCCCGCGGGGATCATCGGGTTTACATCTCCGATTGCCATCTTCTCATAAAATCAGCCGTAACCTTTGTAAGGAATGCCCCGGGGTTTCGTTTTATGTTCATGAAAAATTGCAGAGCCCGGTTCCCGCTTTTCCTCCTCTCCATTGCCCTGTTCATCCTCATCAGCCAAGGTTGCCGTACCATGCCCCCCATTCAAACCGCCGAATCCGTTGACCTGAATGCCTTCATGGGGGACTGGTACGTCGTGGCCAACATCCCCACTTTCCTCGAACGGGATGCCTGGAATGCCCTGGAACGATATGAATTGAACGAAGACGGTGTGATCGAAACCACCTTTACCTTCCGCAAAGGCGGTCCCGAGGGGCCCTTGAAAACCTACCGTCCCAAGGGGTTTGTCAAAGAGGATGAGAGCAATGCGGTTTGGGGCATGCAGTTTGTTTGGCCAATCAAGGCCGAGTACCTCATCATGTTTGTGGACGAAGCCTATACCCATACAATGATCGGCCGGCGGAAACGGGATTATTTATGGATCATGGCCCGGGATCCCGGGATTGACGACGAAAAGGTGGAGCGCTTGATCGATCTTGCGGTGGAGGAGGGTTATGACCGGGCGAAAATCCAGCGGGTCCCCCATGCTGGACAGTAAGAATTCAGTCAGAATTTTTTTCCACGATCATGTTTTGAAAAGTCGTGAAAAATATGCTTAGGGTTTCGGCCCTATGAAAGAAATTACATCTGCACGACTTGGCATTATCGGTTTGGGTAACATGGGCACCTCCCATGCAAAAAACATTTTGCAGGGCAAAGTCCCCGGACTGACCCTCGCGGCGGTTTGCGATCAAAACCCCGAACGTCTCACCGCTTACGAAAAAGAAGAGGGGGTGACCTTGTTCACCGACTCGGATACATTCTTTGCCGACGGCGAGGTGGACGCGGTACTCATCGCCACCCCCCCCTATGACCACACCCCCCTCGGCATTGCCGCCTTGGAAAAAGGGCTCCACGTCCTCGTGGAAAAACCCATTTCCGTGCACAAAGCCGATTGCGAGCGTTTGATTGCCGCGCATACCAACGAAAAACAGGTGTTTGCGGCCATGTTCAATCAACGGACCGACCCCCGGTATCAAAAGCTGCGCAAACTCATTCAGAACGGCGAATTGGGCGACCTGAAGCGGATTCAATGGACCATTACCGACTGGTTCCGCACCGAATTTTATTATGCCTCCGGCGGATGGCGGGCCACCTGGGCGGGGGAAGGCGGCGGTGTCTTGCTGAACCAGTGTCCGCACCAATTGGATTTGTGGCAGTGGCTTTTCGGCATGCCGAACAAAGTGCGCGCCCACTGTACCCTGGGCAAATACCACGACATCGAAGTCGAGGACGACGTCACCGCTTATTTGGAATACGACAACGGTTGCACGGGGGTCTTCATCACCACCACCGGGGAAACGCCGGGAACCAACCGCCTGGAAGTCGCCGGTGACCAGGGCAAGGTGGTGATCGAGGGACAAGGTTTTTCCTTTACCCGCAACGAAGTTCCCACCAGCGAACACAGCAAAACCGCCACCGCCGGTTTCGCGCGTCCCGAAATTTGGAACATTCAAATTCCCACCAATGGAAAAGGCGAACAGCACGTGGGCATTCTGAAAAACTTTGCCAAAGCCATTCTTGACGGCGAACCGCTCATCGCCCAGGCGAAAGAGGGGATTCGTTCCGTGGAATTGGGCAATGCCATGCTGTATTCCGGCTTGACGGATCAGACCTTGGCCATGCCGCTGGATCCCGCCACCTACGAAACCTTTCTCCAAGAAAAACTCGCCAACAGCACTTTCAAAAAGAAAGTGGTGGAAACCAAGGCGGATTCCGACGATTTCGCGCAATCTTTCTAAAAGGATCCTCCCATGAGTACACGTGACGGCATGAACTATGCCCCGACTTCCGCGGCCACCCCCAAAGTGGTCGAACCCGGTGAATTCGTTTTCGCCGCCGCCCATTTCGACCATGGCCACATCTACGGCCAAATCGGGGGCCTGGCGGCGGCGGGCGGCACCCTCAAATATGTCTATGACCCCCAACCGGAGCGTTACGCCAAGGTCTTGGCGCAATATCCGGGGGCGAAAGCGGTCTCCGATTTCCGGGAAATTCTCGACGATCCCGAGGTCAAGCTGGTCACCGCCGCCGCCATCCCCAACCTGCGTTGCGGCATTGGCCTGCAGGTGATGGAAGCAGGCAAACATTATTTGACCGACAAATCACCGTTCACCACCCTGGATCAACTCGCTTCCGCCCAAGCGGCGGTTGAAAAAACCGGCATGAAATATGGGGTTTGTTACTCCGAACGTCTCCTCAGCGAGTCCGGCTTTTATGCCGGGGAATTGGTGCGGGAAGGCGCCATTGGACGGGTGTTGCAGGTGCTCAACCTCGCCCCCCACAATCTGGCCGCCTCCACCCGCCCCGAGTGGTTCTTCCGCAAGGAAAACTATGGCGGCATTCTCACCGACATTGGCTCGCATCAGTTCGAGCAGTTCCTGACCTATACCGGCGCCACGGACGCAACCATCAATCATGCCCGGGTCGAAAATTTCGCCAATCCCGAGTATCCCGAATTGGAGGACTTCGGCGAGGCGCAGTTGACCACCGACACCGGGGCGTCCTGTTACTGCCGTCTGGATTGGTTCAATCCCGCCGCCAGCCGTACCTGGGGAGACGGACGGACTTTTATTCTCGGCACCGAAGGCTATATCGAAATCCGCAAATACGTGGATGTTTGCAATGGCGCCGGCAACAAAATCTTCCTCGTGAACCAAAAAGTCGAGCAATGCATCGAATGCAAAGGGAAGGTCGGATTTCCGTTCTTCGGCGCCTTTGTTCTCGATATCCTCCAAGGTACCGAAAAGGCCATGACTCAGGCCCACGCGTTCAAAGCCGCGGAACTGTCCATGCACGCGCAGCGCATGGCCGACGGCGTTTGATCCCGGGGACAAATGAACCCCGGTGACCCCCGCTTCAGTGCCATTTCCCGCCTGTATGGCGTGGAGGGCGCCCATAAAATTCGCGCGGCCCGGGTGCTGATCATCGGCATTGGCGGCGTGGGAAGCTGGGCCGCCGAAGCCCTGGCCCGCACGGGAACGGGGCATCTCACCCTGATGGATATGGACGAAATTTGCGTCACCAACATCAACCGTCAGGTCCATGCCCATGATTTGTCCGTGGGGCAGGCGAAAATCGGGGCCATGGCCGAACGAATTCGCCTGATCTCACCGGAATGCGAGGTGGTCGAAGACTTCCGGTTTTTCAGCGAAAAAAATGCCGAAGCCATTTTGAATGCACCCTGGACGGTGATTGTGGATGCCATCGACAGCATTCCCCACAAATGTCTGCTGCTCTCCCAATGCCGGGCGTTAGGGCTTCCCGTGGTGACGGTGGGCGGTGCCGGGGGACGGCGCGATCCGTCGCAAATCCAAATCGTCGACCTCACCCGCACCTTTCACGATCCCCTCTTGCAACGGGTGCGCAAAAAACTCCGCCAGAATTTCGGATTTCCCCGCAACACCCGGAAAAAATGGGGGATTCCCGCCGTGTTTTCGCCGGAACCCGTCATGTTTCCGCAGTCCGATGGAAGCGTTTGCGCGATCCGCGAGGAAAACAGCGCCCTGCGTTTGGATTGCGAAGGCGGCTATGGCACCGCCGCGCACGTGACCGGCGCCTTTGGTTTCGCGGCCGCCGCCGCCGCGGTGGACGTGATCCTCAAGAATTTGACCTGAATCCGATCGCGTGAGGGAAAGATGTTCGCATCATATAATGCTTGGACATTGCCCCGTTTACGGGTAGGATGACGGACATGAATCAGGAAGAACGTGTCGTGTTGGAGCATCGGGGATACATGAAGCAGGCCATTGAAATCGCCTGCCAGAATTTGCAACGCCCCTTCGGCGCCCTTTTGGTGGACAGCGTGGAGGGGGAGGTCATCGCATCCGCGGTCAACCGCTCGTATCGGAACCCCGTGGCCCACAGCGAACTGGAAGTGATTCACAAAGCGGTGGAACAAAATGCCGGGGACGTGGCCTGGCAAAACACGGTGATGTATGTGACCGCGGAACCCTGTCCCATGTGCATGGCGGGGATTTTGTGGACCGGCATTCCCAAAGTGGTCTATGGAAGTACCATGATGACGCTGAAGGAAATGGGATATCGGCACATCGCCGTTCCCGCGACGCAAATGACCGCCGCCGCCACCGGAAATCTGTCCTGCGAGTTGATCGGCGGCGTGTTGGAGACGGATTGTGACGCCCTGTTCGCCGCCGCCATGAAGCTGGAGCGGAAATCCAGGGGCGCCGGGATCTGAATTTCTGGACGAGTCCCAAGGAGTTGTTGAAGGCCCGGGGACAGGAGGGAAAATCCGTGGTCAGAGATTCTTGTCCGTCACCGCGCCTTCGCTGGCGGTGGTCACCGTGGAAGCGTATTTGGCGAGCACTCCGCGTTTGACTTTGGCCTTGGGCCGTTTCACCTTGGCCATGCGCTCTTTCATTTCTTTCTTGGAAATGTGCAGGGTCAGCTCCGCTTTCTCCGCGTCGATGGAAATTTTGTCCCCGTTTTTCACGATGGCCAGCGGACCGCCGATGGCGGCTTCGGGGGTGATGTGACCCACCACAAAGCCGTGGCTGCCGCCGGAGAAACGTCCGTCGGTAATCAGGGCCACGTCTTTGCCGAGCCCTTTGCCCATGACCGCGCTGGTGGGGGAGAGCATTTCCCGCATGCCGGGTCCGCCCACCGGACCTTCAAAGCGGATGACGATGACGTGACCTTTTTTGATGCTGCCGTCGAGGATGGCTTTGAGCGCGCTTTCTTCCGAGGCAAAGACTTTGGCTTTGCCTTCGAAAAAGAGACCTTCCTTGCCGCTGATTTTCGCCACCGCGCCCTCGGGCGCCAAATTCCCGCGCAGAATCACCAAATGGCTTTCGGGTTTGATGGGGTTGTCAAAGCCGCGAATGACCTGTTGACCTTTGGGGTAGGGTTTGACCTTTTTCAGGTTTTCGGCCAGGGTTTTGCCCGTGACCGTCAGGCAGTCGCCGTGCAGCAGGCCCTTTTCGAGCATCATTTTCATCAGCGGCTGCACGCCGCCGATTTTCACCAATTCGGCCATCACGTACGTGCCGCTCGGTTTGAGGTCCGCCAAGACCGGCACTTTTTTGCCGACACGGGTGAAATCGTCCAGTCCGATTTTCACCCCGGCGGTCCAAGCCATGGCGATGAGGTGCAACACCGCGTTGGTGGAGCCGCCCAGCGCACAGACCATGGCGATGGCGTTTTCGAAAGCCTTCTTGGTGAGGATGTCTTTGGGGGTGATGTTTTTTTCGATGAGCTTGAGGACGGCTTCGCCGGCGGCGCGGCAATCCGCGGCTTTGTCTTCCGAGATCGCGGCCTGGGAGGAACTGCCCGGCAGGCTCATGCCCAGGGCTTCAATGGCGGAGGCCATGGTGTTGGCGGTGTACATGCCCCCGCAGGATCCGGGGCCGGGAATGGAGACTTCCTCGATTTTTTTCAGCTCCGCATCGTCTATATCGCCCCGCGCATGGGCGCCCACGGCTTCGAACACGGAGACGATATCCACGTCCTTGCCCTTGTGTTTTCCGGGGAGAATGGTGCCGCCGTACACGAAAATCGCGGGGCGGTTGAGCCGGGCAATGGCCAGCATGCAACCGGGCATGTTTTTGTCGCATCCCCCAATGGCGACCAGGCCGTCGAACATTTGGCATCCCACCACGGTCTCAATGGAATCCGCGATCACTTCGCGGGAGACCAGCGAATAGTGCATGCCGTCGGTTCCCATGGAAATTCCGTCGGAAATGGTGATGGTATTGAAGATGACCCCTTTGCCGCCCGCCTGGTCCACCGCGCCGCAGGTTTCCCGGGCCAGCACGTCAATGTGCATGTTGCACGGGGTGACCATGCTCCAGGTGGAGGCGATGCCGACCTGGGCCTTGGCGAAATCGCCCCGGTCAAAGCCCACCGCGTGCAACATCGCCCGGGAGGCGGCGCGCTCGGGGCCTTCGGTGATGTGGGACGAGTAGGGGCGGTTGCAACATCCGCCGCCACAACTTGGGGTCGTTTTCTTTTTGCTCATGATTGGTCTGCCTTTGGGTGGGATTGG
>PXAS01000025.1 GCA_003565815.1 PVC group bacterium | reverse complement strand
TCCAAGGGCAATTTGCGGAGAGAAATCGCGCGAGCGACTGGCTCCAAATAAATTTTTGGGGTGTCGGGGCCGGGGAACTCGTGTTCCATAACCCAGGGGTTGGCCTGCTCCATGAGGGAAACTCCCAATAGCAGCAATGCGGCGGCGGTGAGGATCAAACCCGCTTTGCTTGCCAGCAACTCCAATCGCGGGACCACCGGATTTCCGTTTCTTCTTGTATGTGATGCGGGCTGATTCGTATTCATATCGGGTCGTTGTGCCTTCTTTTGATTATAAACCTCTCTTATTGCCATAACATAACAGAGGCAACCGAGTGGTAATCCGATTCGGGTAGTCAACATGATTAAGTCAAGCAACGGAGTTGGACCGTCAATGCCATTCGTGAAAGCAAGATCAAACAAACCCTCAAAACCGTTTGAAAATAAGCGAATAAATGCAACCAGCACCATAAAATGGATAGTCACCCCTGCGGGCATCCATTTCGTTCTTATTAGTGCTATTGCAAATTTTTTCATTCGGTCAAATGCTCAACGATCTAGGCAACCGGACCGAGTACTCTCGGTTCGGTGGGTTTTATTGTTGGCTCTGGACATTTTAACAAATGATGAACACAGATTAATCGAGATGTTCCGGTTGGGCTTTAGAACGTATTCATATCAGTAGTTTCAGTAGGTAAGGCTCTAACAAAAACAAAAAAATATTCACGCTCATGATCGGGCTGATCAATAAAATATATACCATGACTGTACCAAACATTTGGTTCTCCTGAAATTCCTGTACTCGAGGTTCTGATATTCGTCTTCTGCCCTGTATGTTGTTGTTGAGAATACGGAACGAACCATCGAGAATCTATACTCATACTTAAGTGGTTGGGTTCACCTCTTTTCAACTTCATGTAGATTTCAAAGTTCCCATCTAATTTCACAGTGGTGGTCTGACCTTCTGCGATACCAATGCGTATAAAAGAGGCTTTCTGATAAAAATCATGTGGCAAGTCTTTTACAGAAATAAAAGGAGCTTTATTTGTTCGGGGGTCATTAAGAATTTGGTGTAAGTAATCGTCTACTTTCCCGTATGCAATTTCTGCGGTATAAGGAGTCTTATAGTACTCTTGATAATGCGTCTCGGGCATAGATGCGGTCAGCTCCATTTCAGCCTCTTTCCATATGCTTGGGTCATAGTTTTCGTCATGCGCAGGTTCGGTCCATAATTTTCTGGTTTTAGTAAAGTGTTCTATTGTGATATTTTGTACTCTTTCAGGCTCTTCCGAATTCATTTGTCTAGATCTGCCAGCTTGAAACATTAAAAAGGACCAGCCGACAAAAACGATTGAAAAAACCAAAATTTTAACTAATAGCTTCATAATCAATCTTCCTATTTGTAATTTTTTATATTCATGTTTTCAGTATCGACCGTTAAGAATGCAGACATAGTTTACAACGTTCGGTCCATACGGTTTGCTTTGTGTTTTGCTCCCAATGATCGCACTGTTGTCACAGAAACCAGATTTTATTTTTCCGTGCATTCAGAGTGTCTCGTTTTTTAAATGCATAATTTTTCATTTCAACGTCTAGGCGCTGCGTACCCGAGGTACGATGGTGCGCAGTCGCCTTATGGTTCTATCTTTTGGTTCTTTTATTGTACTCGAAATCGGTTCAAGTCAAATCCGTCCTCTTCATGAGGCATGGGCATTAGAATGCTCAGAATGGCATATACAATGATTCCGGGGATGAAACCCGAAATAAACGTCAGTATTGAGAAAACAAGCCTGACTCTGAACGAAGACCACCCGAGGTATTCGGCTAATCCTCCGCATACGCCTTGCAGTGAGTGGTCTTCTTTGGCTTTGGTCAATTTTTTGTTCATCTTTGTATTCATAGGACGATACCCTGACCTGACCGAGTGTCAACGAGGTTCGGTCAAGGGGTTTAGTTGGCATTTGGGGGTTCAACCACTGATGGACACTGATGAACCCTGATATTTTTCGTTTGCTTGTTATCTTTAAAATTTTCACCTTCCCTGTCTATTTCCCCACTTTGGATCAGTGTTGAAGTTCAGGCCGTTTGCTTCTGACTTTTGGTTTCCGCCTCGTACACGAGACGTTCTTGTGGGTATTTTTGACCTTCCTCCACCAAGTGCTCCAGGATTTTCCTTGGGTTATAGTCATGTTCTTTGGCAATTCGTTCGCGGACCATACGGACTTCGTCGATAATCGGGTCGTTTTTCATTGAGGAGCCTCCATGAGTTCTTCAGGGGTACAGATGACTGGACAGCGATATCCAAGGGATTCAATCAGACTCACAAGCCGGGTTCGAATCCAGGCGTTCGCCAGATGTTTGCAGTTCCACGTCACTAAAAACTCAATTCCGTTCGCCGCGGCGATCGCCACATGCACCGCATCGTTCACATAGGCCTCCGGAACCAGTCCGGAAGCCATGATCGCCTCCGTAATTTCAACCGAGGCTTTGCCAGGCAGCAGAACAGGGATGGACTGGAGTGCTTCCAAGCGTTTGGCAGCGGCTGTCGCATCGCCAACGGAAGCTTCTTCAAGAACCAAATCTGAAATACATCCGCCCAAAACCGGAAGGACTTCATCCCACCATTCCCTTGTCAATTCTTGGTGGGCCGCAATGATCAGATTCCGGCCGGTTCGGCCAGTGAGATAGCTCACAACCGTGGTTTCGATGTATGCTCTTGGTTTCATGACCCGATGATAGACTCAAACGGGTCATGGGTCAAATATAAAGCCCTCCTCGCGGCTTATCAGTCAGCCCTTGGTTTTCGCGTGCGCCTCTATGGCTCCTACAAGCACAATCGCCCCGGAATGGAACTGGAAGGCGCGTAACCAATCCTCTTCGGGTTCGGTGCCCGCGCAAAAAACGCCACTCTCCAAACCGGAAGTTACGTCGTCTGGCCAGCCGGCATCCCTCCAATAGCCTGCTACCCACAAACAATTGTCCTCAGAGAAAGGCATCTCGGGATCCCTGGGATGAAACTCAAAACGGGTGACATTGTGAAATTCCAATTTGACCTCGGTGGGAGAATCTAACGGAATCCAGTCTCCAGCCTTCCTGATCCACTGCAGGACCAAAAACCGATTTGCAATTGAGTAGTCTAAACCCACAAAATCATAGTTATTGTGCAAGTCCAACTCCTCCTTGCCCACGACGAGAAAAATCGAGTTCATTAGTGTGAAGTGTTCTTGCATGTAATTGGTGAGCTCTATGTTTCCATTATTCAACGTCAAGGATGAGGCGCGCGCGGTAGCGCGTTGCCTCTACCCGCTTGTTCGCTGTTGTTTTTTGTTGGATTTGGCTTTCGGAATCGCCCTGCTATCGGATCAAGAAGCTTCCACTTGTATGGCAAGCTAATCGCCTCAAGCGCGACGAAAAGCAGAATGCAGAAATACCACGGAAGCCATCCTGCTAGTCCGATTCCTATCGAAATCAAAATGGCACCGATCGCAAATGGTTGATCGAAGCTGATCGAGGCACCCATGGTATCGTAATGTTGAAATCTGGTATTCATCACGAACCACCAATGGGCGAGAAGCATGAAGCCGCTGCCTAGAGTGATTATTAATATTGACCAGAGATTCATTTCTTCAGCGATTAGGCGCTGCGGACCCGAGGTACGAGGGTTCGCAGGCGACTTTGGTTAGACTTTGTCCCATTCCCACCAAGTATAATGGTATTGTCGATCTTCTGCGTGAAATGTCTGTCCGCATGCTTTGCATTCACAATCTATCTCGGTTTGCATTTTTTCTTTGTTGATGACCTTTTTCAAAATTTTGATCCGGCCTGCCTCTGACTCTCGTTCTGGATCATACATTTCATCTTTGAGATACATTTCACAGAGACAACTCCCCGAGACACAAAGCCGGATTCTTTCGATCGCAGATTCAACATAGGTTCGATTCAGTCGCAACGCACCTCCAAAACTAAGTTTGGGCAATCACTTCTCCAGAGCTTCTGCCTGTGAACTCAACCCACGTAGCTTATCAAAGTCCCATGAGTTTCGGATTTCATGTGCATCTCTCAATAATGAGTTAGGATCTGTGGATGTGAGAATTTTGGCGCTCATCGTCGTCTAACGACTGCCCTGATCGGACCGAGTTTACGAGGTTCGATCAAGGGGATGGTTGTCTTTTGACTTTTCATCATTCCAGTGAAGGTACCGCAGAAGTGAAATAAAACCAACACATAAAAGCGGCAAAGAAGCCAGCCAAGTCCAAAACTGGAAATCATAAATGAAGGGTGTCATGATTCCTACTAAGGAAAGGATCACACCCAGCCATACGTATGGCATCAGAAATGCCGAAAAAACAGCTGTAATCAGCCGTTCATGCAAATTGAGCTGAGGTTTACCCAGTGCTCTGTCAATTTTGAGGAGTATTTTCATTCTTTTCGGAGACAACGTCTCAGTCCACCGGACCCGACGTAGGAGGGTTCGGTGCGACTGATGGTGTTTTTAATGTTCATGGCTATATCGTTTTCAGATTCAGTAACCTAGGAAAGATCTCCCTGCTTCTGTTCGGATAACAAAGTATGCTAAAGGAAAGCACAGTAAAACCAACCCGGCAAGGATATACATCCAGCAGGGGATAATTTTGTCCCCCATTCGTGTTGTCATCACGTCCCCTGTTATTCCCTTCCAGATTAGAGAAATTCCCACCACGATCAGCATTAAAAGTCCAGCGCCAATTCCCATTATATTTGCTTTGGTTTGGGTTCTTGATCACAACATTCAACAAGTACTTCAACGGATCCGTTGATCCACCTGAAAAAGTGGATCAATTTCTAGAATAGGGGTAAAATTAAGTAATTTCATTATATTTTCTGTTCATTGATTCACGCCTACAAAATTGTCACCCAAATGCAAACATAATTTGTGCAATACTTTGCGCCAATGGATATGGTCGGGTTTCCGTATCGACTGAAATCGGATGCAGAGTTGCGATTGGCGTGGCCCTTCGCGCAACCGCGTTCTTTGTCTTTTGCGTGCTTGTAGGCGGGTGTACTCGACACTCGTCAATCCTCACTCGTCATTCCATGGGTTTATCCCAAAAGAAAGACGAGGTCTTCGGGGGTGAGTTTGGAGAGGAGGCCGTTGTCCCGGGTGAGGATGGATTCGGCGAGGTGGCGTTTGTCGTCTTGCAGGGCGAGGATTTTTTCTTCGATGGTGTCGCGGGCGACGAGGCGGTAGGCGAAGACTTTTTTGTCTTGCCCGATGCGGTGGGCGCGGTCGATGGCTTGGGCTTCGATGGCGGGGTTCCACCAGGGGTCGAGGAGGATGACGTAGTCGGCGGCGGTGAGGTTGAGGCCGACGCCGCCGGCTTTGAGGCTGATGAGGAATAGGGGGCAGTCGGGGTCGTTCTGGAAGCGTTCGACGACGGCGGTGCGGTCTTTGGTTTGTCCGTCGAGGTAGGCGTAGACGGTTTTGTCGCGGTCGAGTTTGTGTCGCACGAGGGCGAGCATGGAGGTGAACTGGGAAAAGACGAGGGCTTTGTGGCCGGAAGAGAGGATGTCTTCGAGCAACTCGCCCAGGGCGCCGAGTTTGGCGCTTTCCATGCGGGCGTGTTTTTCGGAGATGAGTCCGGGATGACAGGCGACTTGCCGGAGGCGCAGGAGGGCTTCGAGCACCATGATTTTGGATTTGGCCAGGCCGCGGGCTTCGATGTCTTTGGAGAGTTGTTGGCGGTAGTAGGTTTTGAGTTCGTTGTAGAGCTTGCGCTGTCCGGCGGGCAAATCGCAATAGAGGGTCTCTTCGACTTTTTCGGGGAGGTCGGCGGCGACTTGTTCTTTGGTGCGCCGCAGGAGGAAGGGGCGCACGCTGCGGGAGATCATTTGCAGGGTTTCGGGGGGGATGTCTTTGCTGCCGCCGGGTTTTTTGCCCAACATGCCGGGATTGAGGAAGTTGAGCTGGCTCCACAAGTCGTCGAGGCGGTTTTCGACGGGGGTGCCGGTGAGGGTGAGGCGGTGGCGTCCCTGAAGCAATCGCACGGCTTTGGTGGTCTTGGCGGCGGGATTTTTGATGGCTTGGGATTCGTCGAGGATGACGTATTGGAAGGGGAGGTCTTTGAGCCAGACGATGTCCCGGAGAAGGGTGGGGTAGGAGGTGAGGTAGAGATCGGCTTCGGGCATTTCGTCGGCGGACTTGGGGCGGTCGGTTCCAGCGAGTGCGGCCACGCGCATTTCGGGGGTGAAGCGTTGGGCCTCCTGGGTCCAGTTGAAGATAAGGGACTTGGGTAGGACGGCGAGGAAGGGACCTTCGCCGGCTTGCCGTTGTTCTTCGAGGAGGGCGAGGACTTGTACGGTTTTGCCGAGGCCCATGTCGTCGGCGAGGCAGCCGTTGAGGCCGACGTCGCGCAGGTAGCGCATCCACCCCAAGCCTTCTTTTTGGTAAGTGCGCAGGGTTCCCCGGAAGCCTTTGACGGGTTCGACGGCGTTGGGCAGGCTGATTTTGCGGAGGCGGTCGCGGAGGTCGCGGGCTTCCCGATCCCAGTTGACCTGGGGCTGGTCGGCGAGCATCATGTCGAGCAGGACGGTTTGGGCGCCGTGAAAGCGGAAATGGCCACCGGCTTCGGCGCCGCCGGCCAGGCGTTCGAGGAGTCCGAGCTGATTGCGGATTTCTTCGGGCAGGATGCCGAGTCCGCCGTTGTTCAGGGAAATGAAGCCGCCGTCGCGCTCCATACTTTGGATGAGTTCGGGGAGGGTGACGGCTTGGTCGCCGAATTTGAGGGAGCCGTGGACATCGAACCAGTCCATGCCGCTGCTTTCGACCTGGAGGGAGAATTCGGAACTTCGGCGGAGACGGGCGCCGCGGAGTTGGAGTTCCCAGCCGGCCTGGTCGAGGGTGTCGACCAGGGTGGCGAGGGTGCCGGGGGGAAAATGCCAGGGCGCTTCTTTGGCGGGATCGCGGTGGGCGGTGTCCATGCCGCCGCCAAGGGATTCGAGGGTTTGCAGGGCGCGATGTTCGGCGGCGCGGTCGCGGCGAAGGATTTGGCGGTTTTCCCAGTCGACCATTTGATGGGTGGTCGACAGCCAGTTGAAAACCTCTTCGCCGTAGCGGAATTCGGGGACGCCGTGGAAGCCGGCCTGGGCGTGGTGGGTTTCGAGGCGGAGCCGGGGCTGCGGTTCGCCGGTGCGCGTTTTCAGGGCGAAGTCTTCGGGGAGGTCGATGGGCGGCGGGTTGGGGAGGTGATAGAGGGCTTTGAGGAAGTCGTCGCAATCATCGCGGTGGATGTGGAGGGGCGCTTCGGCGAGCAGGGCTTCCATCCAGGGATGGTACTCGGGATTGCGCAGGGTTGCCATGCGGTCGTGCCAGCCAATGACGCCGAAGTTGCCGAGCCACATGGGGTGGTGGAGGGGAATCCTTTCTTCATCGAGGCGAAATTCGCCGTTCAACAGAAGTTCGTTTTCCTCCAGCCGTCCCTCCAGATGGAATTCCCAGTGCTCGGACAATGCGTTTTGCAAGGAGGGGAGGCGCTCCAAGTCGAGGAAGGAATGGGGGTCGGCGTAATGCAATCGTCCGGTGTCGGCCATTTTTCCCAGAATTTCGGTGGCATGTGTGCCCTCCAGGTCCACTTGGGTCACCCGTTTGTTGTAATAGAAATAGTCGGTTTTTTCGATGAGCAGGGCCTGCAGGCGGGCCATGATCACTTGATCGGCTTCCGGAAGCTCGGATTGATGCAGCAATTGGAGCACGGGAACGGGTTGAAGTCGTATGGCGCCGGATTTGAGGTGTTTTTCGGTGGTCACATGTACGGTCAGATATCCGTGAACGGCGGTGACTTCTCCGGGGGAAATGAGATAGTGGGGCAAAGAGACCGGGGTGTTTTCCGCGCTGGTGCGGATGCCGCGGGGGATGGGGGGCGGCGGGGACACCTGAATGCCGGCGGACACCAATTTTTGCCAGGTCCTGGTGGGATTTCCCCGATGCACCCTTTCGCCGGCATCGAGGGCGAGGGCGAGGGCGTAGACGTGTTTGCAGATGCCGTGGGTTTGAAAATAGGGGCAACTGCAGTCCACCCCCAAACCGGGGTTGTTTGGATCTCCGCTGGCAATTCGGGTGGTATAGTCCGTTCCGGAGCCGCGCACGGTGGCGGTGTACAAAAAGCCTTCGCGGAAGACACGCTCCACCCGTCCTTCGCGGTGGTAGGCTTCTCCGCGGGACTGAATACGAAGGGACAGGCACTCCGCCAATAATTCACTGATCGATTTCTTACCCATGCGCGCATCTTACGGGCATCCGCCGGGGAATCAATGCAATTGCAGAAGGGTTTCGGTTTGCCCGCGGGCGGTAAAACAAAGCAAAGATGCCTTATTTTCCCGACAGCGGTCCCAAAATGACCACGAATTCGCCTTTGGAGCTGTGGGTGTCGAGAAAGGCGGCGAGTTCGGCGGCGGTGCCCATTTGCAGGGTTTCGAATTTTTTGGTGAGTTCGCGGGCGAAAAAGACGGAGCGTTCTCCGAGGATTTCCTGGATGTCCGCCATGAGTTTTTGAATGCGGTGGGTGGATTCATACAACACCACGGGGCGTTTCTCCTCCACGAATTCCGTGAGCAGCCGGCGTCGTCCGGCGCTTTTGTTGGGGGGGAATCCGGCAAAAACAAACCCGTCCCCGCCCCAGCCGCTCAGCGAGAGGGCGGTGGTGAGGGCGGTGGGTCCGGGAATGGCGGTGATGGGAAAGCCGGCTTCGCGCACGGCGCTGACGATGCGGGCGCCGGGGTCGGAGATGAGCGGCATGCCCGCGTCGCTCACCAGTCCCACGGCCTTGCCTGCCTCCAATTCGGCAATGACCCCGGCGACCCGGGAGGCTTCGTTGAATTCGTGGCAGGAGCGCATGGGTTTGTGAATTTCGTAGCGTTGCAGGAGTATGCCGGTTTTCCGGGTGTCCTCGGCAAGGAGCAAATCCACCTCGCCCAGCGTGCGCACGGCCCGATAGGTCATGTCTTCGAGGTTGCCGATGGGGGTGCCGATCACGTAGAAGCCGGGGGGAGTGTCCATGGAAAGGCTCTTGCCATGAAATCCGGGGAATTGCGAGTGAAACCTGATTTCG